>JAAZCS010000020.1 GCA_012513125.1 Treponema sp.
AATTTGAACTAAACGTCGACTTGTTGTTCCTCTGACGATTGAATCATCAATAACGATAACTCTTTTTCCTTCCAAATCGCTTCTTATTGCATTTAGTTTTACAAAAACCATGTTTTCTCTTTCTTTTTGAGTTGGTGCTATGAATGTTCGTCCAATATATTTGTTTTTAACTATTCCCATAACATATGGAATTTTTGAATATTGGGAATATCCGATGGCTGCCCCTAATCCGCTGTCTGGAACTCCAATTACAACATCAGCATCAGTTGGATGTTCTTTTGCTAGCTGAGCACCCATTTTTTCTCTGGCAGTTTGAATTGGAATTCCGTCGATAATAGAGTCTGGACGAGCAAAATAGACATATTCAAATATGCAAGATTCTTTTGCAGTTTTTTCACCGAAATTTAATCTTTTTAATCCATCTTTTGTAATTATTACAATTTCACCGGGTTTTACATCACATTCAAATGTTCCGTTTACAGAATCAATTGCACAAGATTAGCTGGCTAAAATCCATCCATTTTGTTTTGTATTTGCATTGTCTGAGTAAATTTTTCCAAGACATAATGGCCTAATTCCATTAGGATCTCTCGCTCCAATTAGGCAGTCTTCGGTCATAATACAAAGTGCATAGGAACCTTTTATAAGCTGGATTGTGTTAATTAATGCTGCTTCAAGCCCTTTTTTGTAGGAACGGGCAATTAATTTTAGAATAACTTCTGTGTCGCTAGTTGAGCTAAATGTAGAACCTGATTCTTCAAGCATTTCACGTAATGGTTCGTAATTAACCAATTGACCGTTGTGTGCTAATGCAATGCTTCCAAGTTTGAATGAATTGACCATAGGTTGTGCATTTTCAATTGAACGGCCTCCTGCAGTTGCATAGCGGACGTGTCCTACAGCAATATTCCCTCTTAATGTTTCAAAATGATTTTGGTTGAAAATATCTCCGACAAGACCCATAGATTTATGAACGAGAATCTGTGTTCCGTCAGAAACAGCTATTCCTGCACTTTCTTGACCTCTGTGTTGTAAAGATGTTAATGCAAAATATGAGAGCTTTGATGCTAGTGCATCGTCAAATTGCTCCTTTTTGTCATCATCATTTAAAAATATTCCAACGACGCCACATTCATCATGTAATTTATCATCATCCATTTTCATTTCCTTTTAATAGGGCATTAAAATAATAAAGAGCCGCAAATACTACAAAAAGTTTGTATATTCACGACTCTCAGTTCTTATCAATATGATAATGGATTTTAGGAAAAAAGACTAGATGTCAGCTTTCCATAATCCATGAATACTACAGTATTCATAAACTGATAAAGGTTTTTCATTGTTGATAGTGAAAACAGCATTTGGTGCATCACCTGGTTTTAGGTTGCAACGATAAACGCCTTTTGTTGTTTCAAGAACAATGAATTTTATGTAGTGCTCACTTGCCATAGGATGTTCAACAGAACCAATCTTTACAGATACGGTATTTCCTTCAACAGTTACTGCCGGAACGTGTTTTTCCATAGAGGCATCAACTGTATTTGGAATTAATTCCTGCATCGGAGTTCCACAGCAAACGACTGGAACACCAGAAGGATCAACCATCTCAATAATATTTCCACAAGTATTGCACTTGTAAAACTTCACTTTATCCATAAATACCTCCAATATGTTTTATAGTTCTGCTTTGAATATAATATGGGAAATATAAATTGTAAAGGATAAAAGCTATAAATTGCTATAACCCATTAGATAATTATCAATTTCTCTAGCACATTCACGACCTTCTGCAATTGCCCAAACAACAAGGGATTGACCTCTGTGCATATCGCCTGCTGTAAAAATTTTTGGATTGTCAGTTGAATATTTACCTTCTTCTGTGAGTATTGTGTTTCGTGGTGAAAGTTTTGTGCTGAATGATTCTGCCGTATATTCCTCACATCCCAAGAATCCTGCAGCAATTAAAATTAAATCTGCTGGTAAATCTTTTTCGCTATTTTCTATTTCGCAAAGTGTTCTTTTTCCATCAATATTGCGGAATTCAACTTGAACAGTTTTTACGCCACAAACTTTTCCATCTTGCTGATAAACTTCTTTTATTGTTGTTTTATAAACACGTGGATCATGACCAAATTTTTCAATTGACTCTTCTGCACCATAATCTGTTTTTAGCACTTTTGGCCATTGTGGCCATGGATTGTTTGACTGTCTTTCAACCGGAGGACAAGGCATCATTTCTATCTGCGTAACGCTTGTAGCTCCCAATCTAATACTTGTTCCAGTACAATCGTTTCCGGTATCTCCGCCACCAAGAACTATTATATTCTTTCCTTTTGGATCAAAAAATTTTCCATCTTTTAAATCTGAATCGATAAGACTTTTTGTTACAGATTTTAAGAAATCTACCGCAAACATAACTCCGTCGCTTTCTGAACCGGGTGCATTTAGTGGACGTCCTTTTTTTGCTCCGCAACACAATGCTATGGCGTCATATTCATTGAGAATTGTTTGTGAGTCTGTGTTTCTTCCGATGTCAGCATTTGTTATAAATTTGACACCTTCAGCTTCCATTAATTTTGCTCTACGTTCGATGATTTTTTTATCAAGTTTCATATTTGGAATTCCGTACATTAGAAGTCCACCAACTCTATCTTCTCGTTCATAAACTGTAACATTATGGACCTAAGTCAATAAAGTAGACACAA
>JAAZCS010000283.1 GCA_012513125.1 Treponema sp.
GAAGATAACGGAAGAGGAATTCCAGTTGATATTCATCCAACAGAACATATTAGTGCCCTAGAATTAGTATTAACAAAACTTCATGCAGGTGGAAAATTCGATAAAAACTCTTATAAAGCGTCAGGTGGGTTGCACGGTGTTGGTGTTTCTTGTGTAAATGCTTTATCAGAATGGATGGAAGCAACTGTAAAATTAAATGGACATATTTATCAGCAGAAATATTCAATAGGCGTTCCTAAAACAAAAGTTGAAGAAATCGGGCAAACAGATAAGCATGGAACTACAATTCGTTGGAAATTAGATTCCACAATATTTACAGAAACTACTCAATACGATTTTGATGTTTTAAAACTAAGATTAAGAGAATTAGCTTTTTTAAATAGCGGAATAAAAATCATTTTTAGAGATGAAAGATTAGAAACACCAAAAGAAGAAATTTTTCAATATGAGGGTGGAATTAAAGAATTCGTCAAAAACATTAATGAAGGAAAAAATACTTTTACCGAAGATCCAATATATATTAATGAAGAAAAAGATGATGTAATAACTGAAATTGCTATGAATTATAATAATTTATATGGTGAGAATATTCATACTTTTGTAAATGATATTAATACAAGAGAAGGTGGAACTCATCTTGATGGTTTTAAAAATGCTTTAACTTTTGTTTTGAATAAAGCCTTAGATGCAAACGAAAAATTACGTAAGACATTAGATAAAGACGAAAAACTGATGGGAGAAGATGTTCGATCTGGATTGATAGCTGTTCTTTCTATGAAAGTTCCTGAGCCAGAATTTGAAGGTCAAACAAAGGAAAAACTTGGTAATACAGAAGTAAGAACTATAGTTGATCAAGTTGTAAAAGAAAAGCTAACTATATATTTTGAACAAAATCCGGATATTCTTGAAAAAATCCTAAGAAAAAATATTGATGAAGCTAATGCCAGAATTGCAGCTCGAAAAGCAAAAGATGCAACTAGAAAAAAGAGTTTGAGTGATGGTTTTGGTCTTCCTGAAAAATTATCTGATTGTTCTTTGAAGAATCCTGAAATTTGCGAAGTTTATATTGTAGAAGGAGATTCTGCAGGTGGATCAGCAAAAAAAGGTCGTGATAGTAAAACACAAGCAATTTTACCTTTGTGGGGAAAAATGCTAAATGTTGAAAAGGTTAGACCAGAAAAAGTAATGAATAATGATAAGCTTAAACCAGTTATTGCTACACTTGGTGCAGGTTTTGGAAAAGATTTCAATATAAAAAAATTAAGATATCATAAGATTATTATAATGGCTGATGCCGATGTTGATGGTAGTCATATTAGAACTTTGTTACTAACTTTCTTTTTTAGATATATGCCAGAATTGATTGAAAATGGATATGTTTATTTGGCGATGCCTCCATTATTTAAAGTTAAACTAGGAAAAAAATCTCCTGTATATGTTTATTCAGAAGAAGAAAGAGAAGAAGAACTCAAAATATTGGGCGAAGACAGAAATAAAGCTAGCGTTCAACGATATAAAGGTCTTGGTGAAATGAGTGGTGAACAACTTTGGGAAACAACTATGGATCCTGCAAGAAGAAAAATGAAAGTTGTTACTATACCCGATGCCATTGCTGCTGATAAAATTTTTAGTGTTTGTATGGGTGAAGAAGTAGAGCCAAGAAGACGCTTTATTGAAGAAAATGCAGTTTATGCAAATTTAGATGTCTAATCAAGGAAAAAATAAGAAATGAATGAAATAAAAACACCTGAGGGTGGAACAATAATTCACATTCCAATTGAAGCAGAAGTAAAACAAGCTTATATAGATTATTCAATGTCTGTAATTGTTCAAAGAGCGTTACCAGATGTAAGAGATGGTTTAAAACCTGTTCATAGACGAATCTTATATGCAATGGATGAACTCCATTTGGTCAACAATGGACCAACAAGAAAATGTGCAAAAATTGTCGGAGATGTATTAGGTAAATACCATCCTCATGGAGATGCATCTGTTTATGATGCTCTTGTTCGTTTGGGTCAAGATTTTGCACAACGATATACAATCATTACTCCACAGGGAAACTTTGGTACTATAGCTGGAGATCCTGCCGCAGCTTATCGTTATACAGAAGCAAAGATGTCTAAAGTTGCAGAAGAAATGGTATCTGATATAGAAAAAAATACTGTCGACATGGTTTCAAACTTTGATGAGACTACAAAAGAGCCTACAGTATTACCAGGTAAATTTCCTTTCTTGTTGTGTAATGGTACAACCGGTATTGCTGTTGGTATGGCAACAAATATGCCAACACATAATCTAAGAGAAGTGTCTGCTGCTATTGGTGCCTATATAGATAATCCTGAAATTTCAATTGATGAATTAATGAAGTCAATTAAAGGACCAGATTTTCCAACAGGTGGAATTATTTATGGTACAGACGGAATAAAGAAAGCGTATAAAACTGGGCGTGGAAAAATTGTAATACGTTCAAAATTTACAATAGAAACAGATAAGCACGGAAAAGAATCAATAGTATTTACAGAAGTACCTTATGGTGTAAATACAACAAATATAATTAAAAAGATAAAAGAACTTGTTAGAGATAAAGTTATTGAAGGTATTGTTGACGCAAATGATGAAACTTCTGACCGTGTTGGCATGCGTCTAGTAATAGGACTGAAAAAAGGTGCAATAACTAAAATTGTACTAAATCAATTGTTTGCAAAAACTGATTTACAATCTAATTTTGGTGTTATCAACTTAGCGTTAGTGAAGGGTAGACCAGAAGTTCTTACTTTAAAACAGTTGATATCAAACTTTGTTGAACATAGAGATGTTGTTGTAACACGTAGAACTCAATACGAGCTTGAAAAAGCATTAGCAAGAGCTCATATTTTGGAAGCATTAATTGTTGCAATTAATAATATTGATGAAGTCATTAAAATTATTAGATCGAGCAGAAATGCAGATGAAGCAAAAATTAGTCTCAAAAATCGTTTTGGTTTTGATGATATTCAAGCTGAAGCAATTGTTGAGATGAAGCTTAGAAGGTTGACAAGTTTAGAAGTTGAGGATTTAAAGAAAGAAATGGCTGAATTGCAGGCATTGATTGCTTATCTTCAGGATTTACTTGCACACCATGAAAAGATTTTAAATATTGTAAAAAATGAAACTTCTGAACTAGCCGCAAAATATGGTGATGACAGAAAAACTGATATTGTTCCAGATGAAATAGAAGAAATAAATGTTGAAGATATGATTAAAGATGAGGATATGGTAATAATGATTTCTCGTCTTGGTTATATAAAGAGAATTTCTATTTCTAAATATAAGAAACAAGGACGTGGCGGTACAGGAAGTAATAGTACAGCTTTGATTGAAGATGACTATATTAAACAGTTATTTATTGGTTCTACAAAAGACTACATGTTATTTATTACAAATGTTGGAAAAGCATATTGGTTAAGACTTCATGAAATTCCTGAATTTGAAAAGACGAGTAGGGGTTCACATATAAAAGGGCTTATTTCTATTGGCCCAGATGAAGAAATTACAACTATAGTTTCTTTGAAAAAATTCTCTGAAGAAGATTATCTGTTTATGGTTACTGAAAAAGGAATTATTAAAAAAGTTAAGACTAGTGATTTTGCAAATGCAAGAACAAAAGGAATTATTGGTTTAAAACTTAAAGAAGATGACAAACTAATTAGTGCTATAAAAACAGAAGGAAATTCAGAAGTAATGTTGATTTCAAGAAGAGGAAAAGCACTTAGATTCTCAGAAGAAAAAATTAGAACAATGGGACGAGCAAGTTGTGGTATAAAAGGAATGAAACTTTCTGAAGGTGATGAAATTGCCGCAGCAGTAAAAGTTGAGCAAGATGCAAATATAATGTTAGTAACTGAAAAAGGCTATGGAAAAAGGATTTCTTTTGATTTATATAATGCACATGGAAGAGGAACTGGTGGTCAAAGAATCTTTGGAAATATTGATTCAAAAGGTGAGATTATTGGTGCATTAAATATCAAAGATGACGACGAATTGATGGTTATGACAAGCCAAGGTAAAACTTTAAGAGTTAAAGCTGATAGTATCAAACAACAAGGACAGCAAGCTTCTTGAGTTACATTGGTAAAGGTTAGCGAACCAGATTATTTAGTTGGAATTGATAAAGTCGAAAGTAAAGATGATGTTTCTAACTCTATATAATACAAAGAAATAGAAAGTTGATTAATAAAGTGTTATTATTTATTGACAAATAATCATATTTATTGAATACTTAAAAGAGGGTTATCTACAAGAAAAAAGTAGAAAGGGTAAATATACATCAGGCAAAGGCAGACTAATATATTTTTAGTCTGCCTTTTATTTTTTAAATGTTTCACGTGAAACAATATAATCGATTGTTTTTGAACGAAGAATCTTTTATGAAAAATACAGAAACAGTATTACTTTAACAATTGACTGTATAGATATTAGAAAAGATTTTTTTATTGATAATTAAAAAAAGAATTTGTTTCACGTGAAACATATAACTCTAAAAGTGAGATATGATAAATAAAGCTTTGTTTTTGACAGTAAATATTTATTATCGAGATGAACATCTAATAAAAGTAGTGAATTATCAAAAAAAATCTATAATCTATTTTGATTAATATAAATAGATTATAGAAAATGTTTTAGAAGAATATTTTCTAATTATTACAAGCTTATATATAAATAGTGTAATACTAGATAATTTCATAACTCAATAAAAACAGTTACATGTAATATTATTTAAAGTAGTTTGAATTACGAAAACTTCTATTTTTACGTTTCAAAAATTGTACTAAATAAAGTAATAGATTTTCATATTCTGAAGATTTGTTCTGGACTTATCCACAATAAAATCGAATTTTTCCACAATTGTGGATAACTTGTTAATAAAATGTTTCACGTGAAACAACTGTTGTATAATAAAAAACTAACGAACGTTAATTAATCTTGTATTTAATACAAAATATAAAAAAAAACCTTAAATCCGAAATTTTTCAAATTTAAGGTTTTTGTTGTAGATTGTTATTTAAGTATCAAATTATTTTGATAATAAATTGTTTAAGTGTTTTATAAATTCTGAAGGTTCTTTTATCTCAATACCGTTAATTAAAAGTGCTTGGTTTAATAGAACTTCTGAAATATCTTTAATAAGAGTTTCATCATCTGATGATACTATTTTCTGAATAATCGGATGGTCGCCATTTATTTCAAGAATAGGTTTTACTTCAGGAGCAGCTTGACCCATAGCTTTCATCATTTTTTCCATTTGGAAAGAAGGTGAGTTCTCATCAACAACTATGCAAGATGGATTGTCTCCAATTAGGGTTTTTGAAAGTCTTACTTCTTGAACTTTGTCACCCAAAGCTTTTTGGATTTTCTCAACTACAGGTTTGAATTCCTTTTCTTTTTTCTCAGTTTCTTCTTTGTTTCCACCTAAATCTTCATCACTGCCAGAACGATTTACAGCTTTTAATTCAAAGTCTTTATATTTTCCATATCCTGGGATAACAATATCATCAATGTCATCAGCCATAATTAGTACTTCAAAACCCTTTGCTTGATAAGCTTTTAATAAAGGATTTTCACGAAGATTCTTTTCATCAGTTCCAGTAATATAGAAAATTGATTTTTGTTCTGGTTTCATTCTTTGAACGTAGTCTGCAAAGCTTGTCCATTTATTTTCGCCGTTTCCAGAATCATCTGTACTCTTAAAGCGAATAATTTCAGAAATCTCATCACGGTTTTCATAATCACTATATAAACCTTCTTTTAAAGGACGGTTGAAAGAAGCAACGAATTTATTCCATGTATCAATATCTTTTTGTTCAGCATCAGTTGGTTTTTCAGATTTTGATGCCTTTGATGCGTTATCACCAAGTTTTTTAAATTCGCTTAAAAGTTTCTTTACAGATTGTTTTTTGATGTTATCAAGGATTCTGTTTTGTTGAAGAATTTCTCGGCTAACATTTAATGGTAAATCTTCTGAATCAATAATTCCTCTTACGAAACGTAAGTAGCTTGGTAATAATTCTCTATCATCATCAGTGATGAAAACTCTTTTTACATAAAGTTTTACGCCACTTTTGTAATCTGCCTGATACATGTCAAAAGGTGCAGTTTGAGGAATAAAGAACAAAGTTGTATATTCTTGTGTTCCTTCTGCATGTGTGTGAACATAATGAAGAGGATCCTGACCTTCATGACTTATAGTTTTGTAAAATTCATTATAATCTTCTGGTTTTAATTCTGATTTAGATTTCTTCCAAAGAGCAGATGCACTATTTACTTGATCTACCTTATTTTCTGTTGAAGTGACATTGCCTTTGTCGTCATATTTGCTGTTTTCATAATGAAGATAAATAGGGAAAGCAATATGATCACTGTAACGTTTAATTAATTCTTCTATCTTCCAGCGAGAAGCATATTCCTTGCTATCGTCGTTCAAAGACATTTCAATTGCAGATCCTGTTGTTTCAGGTTTATCAAAACCATATTGTTTTGCTTTTTCACTGTCTATTGCAATTTCTTCTATATCATAAGAATTAGTTCCATCACTAGCCCAATGCCAAATCTTTCCATCATCAGCCGCTTTTCTTGTGTAAACATCAATTTTTTTTGCAGCCATAAAAGCTGAATAAAAACCAACACCAAATTGACCAATAAGAGAAGAGTCCTTTGTTGCATCTGCACTTAATTTTTCAATAAAAGATTTTGTTCCTGAGCGAGCAATTGTTCCAAGATTGTTTGTTAAATCATTCTCGTTCATTCCAATTCCAGAATCTTGTACTGTGAGAAGATTTTCTTTTTCATTGAAAGAAATGTCTATTCTTGGTGAAAACTTAATATTTTTGTATGCTTCATCAGAAATTGAAAGATACTTTAACTTATCTAAAGCGTCTGAACCATTAGATACGATTTCTCTTAAAAAGATATCTTTGTTTGAATAAAGAGAATGAATGATTAATTTTAGAAGTTGATTTACTTCTGTTTGAAATTGATATTTTGCCATATGCACCTCATGAAATAATGTTAATTTTAAAAATACTAAAAAGATTTGTAATCGGCAATTCTTTTAGTAAATAATATTAAGGATTTAGTGGGTTATTGATAAAATGTACAAATGAATTTGTTTGATATCTATAATAGTTATTTTTTCTTTAATAATGTGCGTTTTCAAATTGTATCTTTCATATTTTTATTAATACTTGAGATTCTATATTTTTCCAGAAAAAAATTACCTCTTTTATCAACAAGAATTTTTACTGGCTTAATGATATGTGCATTTGCTTATATTATTTCTGACTTTATGACCGTCTATTCAATTGTTTTTATGGAACGAGTTCCGTATTGGTTTTTGAAATTAACACATCAAGTTTTTATAGGACTAATAAATACAATACTTCTTTTGATTTATTTATATGTTGATGTTTTTAATAATAATCAAAAAAGATATTGTTTACGAAAAAAGATAATTTTATTCATATTGTGCTTAGCAACTTTATTGATTCTTATTTTTGGCGAAATAAGTTTTTATAGAGGTCCAGATGGCGTTTACTCATATGGAATGATGCCAATCACTGTTTATGTAATTGCTTTTATAATTGTAATAATGACGGTTGTAAGAACTCTAAAAGTATCTATTACTTCACCTTTTCATTCAAAGCAAAAATATATTTACATGATTATGGGAATTTGGATTATTTCGGTCTTAATATAGTGAGCCCTTTTGTCAATACAGTTTTTTATAAAAGTTCAGTGGATTTCCTTCTTTTTTTTAAGCTGATAACATATCAACTTGGTCATTTCTATTTGTAAACACCCCATAATACATTTCATCCGGGGTTGCATACTC
>JAAZCS010000284.1 GCA_012513125.1 Treponema sp.
GTAATTACTTGATCTTCATCTGGCACATGGATTTCTATTTTTGGCAAATCAGATTGATTATCAACAATAAATTGCCAAGATTCCATGATTGTTTTGTTACCCGCTCCATCTGAAAATTCAAAAGACATTGCGTCATTTATTGGTCTATCATCAGTTCCAACAAGTATTGTTGACAAATGATTTATTTCCATCTCTGAATGAACGCCCTTTTCTTTTCGCGTTGGAGGAGAAACATATTCCGCTTTTTCGAAATCTGCATTATCAGAAACACGGAAAACTATTAAATTCTCACCGTTTACAATATCTTCGCTTAATGGTTCTATCAATTGAACTTCTGGTGGCGTTGTGTCTTTATAACAAGCAACAATCACTTCACAAACATGTTCAGCATTATCATATGCCCTAACATTCAATCGTATTAAACCATCAGGATAAGAAGAAATATCTATATCTTTGCTAAATGTTGCACTGGCACTAGTTGATTTTGAAGCTGGAATAGAAATTTGCTCCCAGTTTTCGCCATTATCAAGCGAATATTCAATTCTTCTAACACCCATTACATCAGCAACCGTTCCAGAAATATGAAGATTGTTCTTTACCCATCTTTGAAGTTCAGGTGTAACAACTTTTAAATCAGGAACATTTGAATCTGCAATAAAATTTAGAGCTTTCGATTCATATGTATTATTTTGCCCGTCAGTAACACGAATTCTTACGTTTCGATAATTACCATCGCTTTCAGAATAAAGTGCAATAAGTCTTCCTTCTGAAGCTATTTTTAATCCTGTTTGAGCCGAAACTAATTCAACTTTTACAGGAGAAGGAACATTTGCATAATAATAGAACTTTGAACCATTGCTTAAAACATAGTTTCCGTTTACTTCATCATAGAATGTATTTTCACCTGATTCACAATAAACCATTTGACTATCATTGATTGAAGCTTCTTCATTTATTCTTACAACTGTTACCGAACCTTGAATAACTTTTTCACCACTTGCAGTTTTTACAGTAGCAATAATCTTATTTATTCTTGACGGCAGATTTGAAAGTGGAATTTCTGCAATCCATCGACTTTCACCAGCCAAAGGTTTTGTTAATTTTGCACTTCCTTTCTGATTTGAACCACCAAAAGTATTTTCACCATTAATTTCGTAATTAACAGAATTTACATTTGCAGCAGAATCAATATAAATCAAAACTTTTCCCTGATTAACTGAATCAGCGTTTACAGAAATTCCGCTTAAATATTCATTTTCATTTACCAAGGAAAAATTTTCATCAAGCGTAAAATCTTTATTTGCAGTATATTTTCGAACAATAGGAGATTTTAATTCTGGCAAAGAAACAGAAAACTCCAAAGGATTGGCCCCTTCTGTCATTTCATTCCGTGAGAACTCAGCAAAATTCTTTTCCAAAGCACCCTGATAAATTGCTACTGCATATACGTCATATCCGTTTATCCAAGAAATACTTGGTGTTTTTGCAACTGGCATTTTTTCATCAATCGGCTGAATATCAGGAATTGTTGAAATTGCAATAGCTTTAACTGTTTTGTTTCCGCCTGAACTTTCTGCAATAAATTCAACAACATACACACCACTTTCCAAAGTAGAAGTATCTATATCAACAGAGAAATTTCCTCTTCTTGTAAGATCAATTGGATTAATTTCTTCAGGAATTGCATAAGGACGAACAGCATTTATTAGAGAATTCTTAATTTCCGCTTGAACACCTAAAATTCTGTACCCAAACTTTCCGACTCCTGTTTCAGAAGAAACATTTCCTTCAATTTTTACAACCCCGGATTTTCCATCAACAGTTAAATCTGGAGAATCATTTGTAATTGTCACTTTTGGATAAGTTACGTCAGATTTAAAAATCAACTCACGAGAATTGATGCTTTTGCCTTTATCAGTTCTAACACGAACAGTTATTTTTTCTGAACTTCCGCTAGCATTTAATGTTTCAAGCTTTATTTGATTGCCAATAAGCGTTGCTTTTACAAAATTTGTTTGAGGAACTAATTCAACCGAAACAGCATTTGCTCCTAAAACATAACCACTTACAGGAAATTCCTTGCTACAAATGACAGTTCCATCTTCTGCAATTCTACTATCATCAAAAACAACTAACGCTTCATCAGATTTTACAACAGAAGTATTTGTTAA
>JAAZCS010000285.1 GCA_012513125.1 Treponema sp.
ATTCCCATTCCTTCTTCACGTCGGGAATTTGTTCCTCTGTAAAATAAATCAAAAATATGAGCCAAATCTTCTTCTTGAATTCCAGAACCTTCATCTTTTATTTCTACAATTATTTTGTTGTCTTTAATAAAAGAATTTATAGCTATGATATCATTCTCATTAGTGTATCTAATAGCATTGCTAAAAAGATTTTCAAATACTCTTTGAACTAGTTGTTTGTTCAATGGAATTTCAATATTTTGAGTAAGTTCAATATTTGTAACAATTTTTCGTTTAAAGATTGTTCCAGTGATATCAGATTCCTTTGCAAAATCTTTAATAATGTCTGTAATTGATTCTGAGGTTAATGTATCTCTAAGTTCTGAGTTGTTAAGTTTTGTGTAATTAATTAATGTGTCAATCATATTTTCTAACTGAGAGGATTTTGCATTAATTAATTCAAGCGTTTGTTTTACTTCATTCTTATCTGAGATAACTTCATCATGCAATGCCTCCGTATATCCTTTGATAACAGCTACAGGAGTTCTTAAATCATGACTAATGCCCATTATAAACTTGTATTTTCGATTTTGTGCCTCAACTAATGATATTCGTGTTTTTTCTAAATTTTCTGAAATTGAGCTGATTTCATTTGAGTAATCCTTTTTTCTTGAGTTCTTTTTAATTTCAGCTAAATTTCCATCGGCTAATTGTTTCATGTCTTTTTCTAGATTTATGATGGAACCAAAAATATTTCGAGATATTTTAATTATGAAGAAAACGCATACAGAAACCATTATGCAGATAAATATAATCAATGGGAGTAAAACACCTTTTCCCTTAGTCTTTTTATTTTTCGCTCTGTCGACCCTTGTGACTAATATTGTCCTTTGTTGTTGTGTTGGTGTCATAAATTGGTAAAAATATCTATCTGATGTTTTTTCAATAAAATTCCAAAAATCCTTTTGAGTTAACGATGAATTTTGCTTAAAATTTGGAATAGAAGATAGAAGAACAGTAAAATCTTCAGTTAATAAAACAGCTTGAACATCTGGGGGAAGATTGTTAATAGATTTATATATTAAATTAATGTCGTCATTTGATAAGGCAAAATTATTTGATTTTTGAATAGTTCTATATCCATGTAATAATATTCTATTTGATGAAGTTAAGTATCCATAACACAAGATAAAAAGCATACAGAGGAGAGGGATTGCGATAATGCAGAACGATAAAAGAATAAATTGTTTTTTTATTGTCATTTTTAGTGAATTTTTTCCTTATTGAAGATATATCCATTGCCAAATTCAGTTATTATGTATTCAGGTGAAGCAATGTCTTTTTCAATTTTTTTTCTTAATCTTTGTATGTATACTGCAACAGCAGTAATATCACCAAATTTTACTTTCCATACGTCACTGTATATATTTTCGGGAGAAAGAATTTTTCCTGCATGTTTTATTAAATATTCAAGAACTTGGTATTCTTTTGTAGATAAAGGTATTTTTACAGTTCCTTTTTTTAATACGCAACTACTAAGAAGCAATGTATACTCTCCAAAATTGATTACTTCCTCTGCTTTTGCTGAGGTAAATGCTTCTCTTCTTAAATTTGCTTGAACTTTTGCAACTTGCACACTTGGTGAAAAAGGTTTTGTTACAAATTCGTCAGCACCAAATCCTAATCCTTTGATTATATCTTCATCTGCATCTCTTGCAGAAACTATGAGTATAGGTGTTGTTGTCGTATATTTTTTCTTAAATTTTTCAAGAAATTCAAATCCACTCATACCTGGCAAGTTTAAATCGAGGATAATTAAATTCGGGAATTTATCATTTTCTAATTCTTTTAGTGCGTCTTCGGCGGTGATGAAACATTTTGTGTTAATTTCTGACTTGTTTAAATAAATTGCAACAAGCCGTGAAATAGATTCTTCATCTTCAATAATATATACATATGGGTTTGAATTAATCATATTTGTATTCCTTATTGTTGAGTATTATACTTGATGAAAAATAAATTGTAATTAGAAAATAAATGTATAACGGAAATTTATTTATAAGTTGAAATATAAAGAAATTTAATTATAATGTTATAATCTATATTTGACGTTATATTAATAAGGAAAAAAACATGATTGAAGTTATGCGTCTGGATGGAAAGACCTATTGGGTGAATCCTCACATGATTGAAAGTATGGAAGAAACTCCTGATTTGACACTTACAATGTTATCTGGAAAAAAAATAATTGTTAGAAATTCACCAAGTGATATAATGGAAAAGATAATTACATATCGAAAACAATTAGGTATAAATAAACAAGAGGGCTTATAAATGGATTTAGCGAGTATAATTGGTATTGTTGGCGGTGCAGCCTGTATTATCATGTCTGTTATTACATCAGGTGGTTCTTTGGGTGGAATTATCGATATTCCATCAATAATTATGACTATTGGTGGTTCTTATTTTGCGATTTTTATTGCAGCTCCGTTAAAAAAGGCTTTAGGGCTTTTTAAAATAATGGGAAAAGCTTTTAAGATTCCAGATTTTGGTGAAAAAAATATAGTTATCAATATGCAAGCTTTATCTGAAAAGGCTAGACGTGAAGGTATTCTTGCATTGGAAGATGGACTTGATGATTTGGAAGATCCTTTTATGAAGATGGGACTTCGTCTTGTAGTTGATGGTACTGATGGTAATGTTATCAGAGCAATCATGGAAAATGAAATGAACCAGTGTGAAGCCCGCCATATGGATTGGATTAACATTATCAACCAGTGGGCTGGATTTGCTCCTGGTTTTGGTATGATGGGAACCGTTGTAGGTCTTATTGGTATGTTGAACAACCTTGAAGATAAATCCTCTTTAGGTCCTAACATGGCCGTTGCCTTGATTACAACTTTGTATGGATCTATGATGGCGAACTGGCTTATTACTCCTTTCTCTCAAAAATTATTAGCTCATAATGCTTCAGAAATGAAAGCAAAAGAAATGGTTATAGAGGGTGTCCTTGCAATTCAAGCTGGAGAAAACCCTAGAATTATGGCTCAAAAGCTTCTTACTTATCTTGATTCAAATACACGAAAAGCTATTGAAGCTGATGTATTAAAGGATTAGGCGGAAATCATGGGGAAAAAAGCAAAGCAACCTGAAAAACCATCATCAGCTTGGCAAGGAACTTATGGAGATATGATCACACTTATACTGTGTTTCTTCGTAATGCTTTATAATCCTTCTGAAGTTGATGTCACTCAATTAGCGACAATAACTCAATCTTTACAAATGAGCGAAACAGAAACAGTTTCGGGTGGTATGTCGCTTTCGGCCGGAAGGTTATCTGACTTGGGCAATAACATAAATTCTCTTCCTTCTCTTGAAAAAGGAAAATCTCTTGGTCTTGCAAAAAAGAAAGCAGTAAGTCTTTTTGCTCCTGATGTAAAATCAAATAGAATTACAATTACGAGTGATGAAAGAGGTTTAATTATAACATTACTATCTGATAATTTTTTTGAAGAAGGTAGTGCAGATTTAAATATTGATGATAATCGCGAAACTTTATTAAGATTAACAGATTTCTTTAAGTCTGATGAAATGAAAGGACGACGTTTTAGAATTGAAGGACATACTGATAATATTCCAGTTAGTGCTTCTTCTCAATTTCCAAGTAATTGGGAACTATCGTCAACAAGAGCAGTAAATGTTTTACATTATCTTGCCGATTATGGAGTAAATGAGAATTCTTTCTCTGTAGCAGGTTATGCTGATACAAGACCGAAATTCACAGATGATACGCCTGAGAGCAGAGCGTATAATAGACGGGTAGATATAAATATTCTAGACGAGGGACATTTTTAATGTTATCATGCGAATATTGATATTACTGGAGGGGAAATGGCAGACGATGAAGAAATAAACCTTGATAGTGGCGATAATGGGGCTCCAGACGCTAAAAAAGGTGGATTAGGTAAATTAATACCGGGTTTATTAAAGTGGGTAATTATTGCTTTGGCGGCAATCATTGTTGTAGTTGTAGTAGTAGTAGTTACTGTAAAAATTACAGGTAGCAATAATACTCAAGCAGCTTCCATTCCAACTTCTGAGGAGTATGTTTCTGGTCAAAGGGAAATTTTTGATTGGTACACATCTTTGGGAACTATTCAAACAACTACTAGTGATGATAATCCTGCAACAGTAAGAGTTGATGTTGTTTTAGGCTATAAAAAAGATGATAAAGCTACATCTACAGAAATTACACAAAGAACAGTTGAATTAAAAGACTTTTTAAGAAGATATTTTAGCAGTAAAAAAGCACAAGAATTAAAAAATACATCAAATGAAGATTCATTAACTAACGAAATTAAAAATGGAATCAATGATCAAATTTTGAGCAGTTCAAGAATTCGTGATGTAAAGTTCTTGCAGAAAGATGTTATTGAGCAAAATTAAAAAGTAAGGTGGAAGTACATGAACGAAGTTCTTTCGCAGGATGAAATAGATCAGTTATTGACAGCAATTAGTTCTGGAGATTCAGAAACTGATGAATTTAAGCCTGTAAGTAGTACTAGAAAAATAAAAATATATGACTTTAAACGTCCTGATAAATTCTCAAAAGAACAGTTGCGTACAGTTTCAAACTTACATGAAACTTTTGCACGTTTAACGACAACTAGTTTATCAGCACAACTTCGTTCTTTAGTTCATGTACACGTTGCGTCAGTTGATCAGTTGACTTATGAAGAGTTTATTCGTTCTATTCCAGCTCCAACAACTTTAGCTGTTATTAATATGGATCCTTTAAAAGGTAATGCTGTTATGGAAATTGATCCTGCAATTACTTTTTGTATGATTGATAGATTGTTTGGTGGTAGAGGTGCTACTACAGGAAATAAAAATCGTGATTTAACAGATATTGAGAAAGAAGTTATGGAAGGTGTTATTGTACGTATTTTGGCTAATATGAGAGAAGCTTGGACTCAAGTTATTGACTTACGTCCACGATTTGCTCAGATTGAAACAAATCCTCAATTCGCACAAATTGTTCCTCCAACAGAAATGGTTGTTCTTGTTACTCTTGAAACAAAAGTTGGTGATGAAGAGGGAATGAGGAATTTTTGTATTCCTTATTTAACAATAGAACCAATTATTTCAAAGTTATCTTCACAGTTCTGGTATTCATCGGTAAGAAAAAACTCAACTACTCAATATTTGGGTACTATTAAAGGTCAATTATCTTCTGTTGATATGGATGTTGTTGCAGATATAGGTACTATTAATTTATCTATCAGGGATGTATTGGCGTTAAGAGTTGGGGATGTAGTTAGATTATTAAGTGTAAAAGTTGGAGATCCTTTATCTCTAAACGTAGGAAATAAGAAAAAGTTTTACTGTCAGCCTGGTGTTGTTGGTAAAAAAATGGCAGTACAAATAACCGGAAAAGTTGAAGACGTAGAGTCTGAAGAATTTGAAGAGCTTTCCGTAGAAGGAGATGAAACGTATGAGTGATGGTGCTATTTCGCAAGATGAAATTGATGCTTTGCTTTCTGGTGTAGCATTAGACGGACTAAATTCATCAGGTCATGTAGGAGGTTCGCCCTCTTATAAAATAGATTTACCCTGTTTAAAACAATTAGCAGATGATTTAAAGGCTAAACTTGAAGAAAATATAAACAAATACACTGGTTCAACTTTTTCAGTTGGAACACCTGTTGTTGAAAAAACTTCAAGAGATAAAATGCTAGCAAAATTGCCTGAAGTAATTATTGCAATTAATGCAGATTATAATGAAGGAATTAAAGGAAGTCATTTATATTTGATTTCTTCAGATTTTGCTTTAAAACTGTTTGCTCTTGTAAATTCAGAAGAATCAACTGAAGTTGATGATATGGTTTTATCAGTAGTATCAGAAATTGTTGCTACACATATAAGTGCTCAGATTTTAAATATTGAACAGAGCGGAAAAGTAAAAGGTCTTGCATATGATACTCCTCAAAGTGCAAATGAATCAAAAGCGATGGTAATGTTTCCTGCTGATGATTTTGTACTTACTAGCTATCCTATTACACTTGAATCAAATGCATATACATTGTGGGAGATTATTGGTGGTGATGTAGCTGAAAAAATCGGTCAAGCATTAGGTTCCACTGCAACAGAAATTCCAGAACCTGCACAAACTTCTTCTGATAATTCTATGAATTCTATGATGAATAATTCAATTCCAAATAATATTAACATGCAACAAAACATGGGAAATATGATGAATATGCAGCAGAATATGGGAATGATGCCTAATATGGGTATGAATATGGGGGGCGGAGTTCCAAATGTTCAGCAATTACAATATCCAAATTTGCAGCCAAGTGTAGGTGCTAGTGAACAGGGAAACATCGGATTAATCATGGATGTTTTCATGGAAATGACTGTAGAACTTGGTCGTACAAAAAAATTAATCAAGGATATTTTGGGTATGGGTGAAGGAACAATCATCGAACTTGATAAACTTGCCGGTGAACCTGTAGATATTCTTGTAAATCATAAACTTATTGCAAAGGGTGAAGTTGTAGTTATTGATGAAAACTTTGGTGTTCGTGTAACTGAAATACTTTCTCCAATGGAAAGAGTTAATGAATTAAATTAAAAAAAATCAGGGTGGGAAATGGGAATCAAAAAAATAATTATCTCTTTGCTTTTGTTAATTAGTATGAGTTTAGTATTATTTGGGCAACAATCAAATGACATTGTAGAAACAAATAATTCTGTTCAGAAAATTGATGAGAGTCAAATTGTATTCAATGATACTTCAAATAATGAAAATCAAACTACAACTGAAAATAAAAAGCAGAATTCAACAGTTTGGATTTTTGTTCGGATGATTATAGCATTAGTTATTGTTGTTGCCTGTATTTATGGCGTATTATGGTTCATAAAAAAAAGAACAAATGTTATAAAAGATGAAGATGATTTTCTTAGAAAAGTAGCTTTTATAAATCTCTCTCCTGGTAAAAGTGTGGAAATAGTAACATTAATTGATAAAGGGTATATCTTAGGTGTTACAGATAATAATATTTCATTGCTTGGTGAAATAGATGATAAGGAATTGGTTGAAGCTTTAAATTTGAATTCTGATAAAAAACATAGTTCCAAAAAGCCAATGAATTTTTCTGATGTATTGGATATTTTTACTGGAAAAAGCAAAAATATTTTTAGCGATTCAGAAAAAAATATTGAAAATCGTTTAAATCAAAATAAAGATAATATTAATAGTCGGTAGAATTATGAGAGCAAAAAAAAATATATTTTTTATAGTCCTATTGCTAATTTTCTTGCCAATGAATGCAAATTCGCAGCAAAATAATTTTCCAAATGGTTCAACGTCTGGAACAACTCAAATGAATCCAAACGTTCAGCCTCTAGATGTTCCAAATATTTCACTTCAAATTACAAATCCACAAAATGGTAATCAGGTTGCTTTTTCTGTTAGGTTATTGCTAATTCTTACAATTTTAACTTTAGCACCTAGTATATTGATTTTGATTACTTGTTTTTTGCGTTTTTCAATTGTTCTGGATTTTATTAAGAGAGCTCTTTCCTTGCAACAGGTTCCACCAACAGCGGTATTGAACGGTATTGCTTTGTTTATGACTATTTTTGTTATGTGGCCCACAATTTCAACTGTCTATCAAAATGCATATAAACCATTAGCTGATGGAGAGATAGGACTTGAACAAGCATATAAAGAAGCAGAATCTCCAATTAGAATTTTTATGTATAGTCAAATGTCTGATGATGATAGCTATATAAAAATGTTCATGAACATGGCAAAACTAGATAAACCAAATACATTACAAGATGTTCCTACATATGTCTTAATTCCATCTTATATTTTACATGAATTGACAGTTGCTTTTAAAATTGGTGTTATTTTGTATATTCCATTTATTATTATAGATTTGGTTGTCGCCAGTATTTTGATGTCGATGGGAATGATGATGTTGCCTCCTGTTCAAATTTCTATGCCTTTTAAATTGATTCTCTTTGTTCTTGTTGATGGCTGGGGTTTATTAACACAGCAGTTGTTTAATTCTGTATTAAGATAAGAGTAAGGAGAATTTCATATGTTAATTGGTCAGATTGTTAGTTTGATGAGAAGCGGTGTTCAGGAAATAATAGTTCTTGTAGCCCCTGTATTAGGTGTAGCATTGATAATAGGATTGATTGTGGCAATTTTTCAAGCGACAACATCAATTCAGGAACAAACATTAACATTTCTTCCAAAATTGCTTGCTATTTTAATAGTTTTGGCATTACTTGGTGGCACAATGTTTGCATCACTAAGAGATTATAC
>JAAZCS010000286.1 GCA_012513125.1 Treponema sp.
CGACATTTTCTTCTTCATTTTCTGACTCATCAGATTCATCTATTTCATCTTTATTCTGTTCACTTTCTTCATTTTCAGTAGAGGCAACAACGTCATCACCAAGTTGATCAAAATCAAAATCAGCTTCAACTATTTCTTCAGCTTTATTTTCCTCTTGAGACGTTTCTTCAGGAAGCTTTTCTTCTTCAACTTCTGGAACATTTTTAATTGAATCTACTTTTTCTTCAAGCTTCTTTTTTTGTGAACTTGCATAAACATTTTCATTACCACTTAAAAGAATTCCTTTATTGTACACATCAATTGCATCTTCAAGATTTCCTTCTTTTTCGTAAATTTTTCCAAGAACATTATAACCTTGAGGATTGGAACTTCTTTTTGATACATACTCTTTGGCATATTTTTCTGCTTTATCAAAATCGCCCATTTGAGAATATCTATTTGCCGCTGAAAGCATAAAATCTTTGTAATGATGATTTATTTTTTTTATTTCATTGAATATATTCTCAGCCTTTTCATCTTCACTATCACAAATATAATATTGACCGTACAAATCAAGAACTTCAACATCCTTGTCGCCATCTTCATCATATAGTGATTTTATTGCCAAATGAGCGTCTTCAAACTCATTATTTGAAAGCAGATTTGAAGCATGCTGTTTTTTTATCAGTTTATCATCTGGTTTTATTTCTAAGGCTTTATATGTTGCATCAAGTGCTTCATCAACTTTGTCTGTATTTTCAAGTGCTTTTGCTAATCCTGAAAGAATCCGAACATCATCTTTTTTTAGAGTATCAGCTTTTTTAAAAGTTTTTTCAGCTTTTGAATAATCATACTCGTTGAGATAAATTTCACCTAAAAGACACAATAGCTTTCCATCAGAAGGATGAAGACTGATTGAACGTCTGACTAATTCTGAAGCAGTTTTCGTTTGTTGCGATTTTATCAATAACTCACTAAAATCTTCAATTGCATCAATCCAACCAGGATTTACACGAAGAGTTTTTTCATAATGCTTTATCGCCTCTGAAATTTGATTTGATTTTTGATAACTTTTTGCGATGTTGTAATTTAATATTGGATGATTTGGATCAATTTGAAGACCCTTTTTATAATACAAAATAGACGTATCATACTGCTTTAACTTCGAACAGATAAAGCCAAGATGATTCAAGGCAAGAACATCAGAAGGATTTTGATTTATTACATATTTAAAGGCAGAAATTGCTTCTTCATAGCTACCCATTTCTTTATAGGTGAAACCTAAATTGTAATAAACTATTGATAAATCTCTTTTTTCAGACAAACCTTTCTTTAATACATTTATTGAATCATCATATCTTTTTAATCTTCGATAGACACCTCCAAGACTAGTCATAGCTTCAACATAGTGAGGATAATATTCAATAATTTGTGAATAATATTGAATTGCCTGTTCATCTTTGCCTGTTTTTACATATATATTTGCAAGTTCTTTTAAATATCCGATATTTTTGGGATCTGCTTCAAGTAAAGATGAATATAATTGAATTGCTAAATCAAAATCTCTTGCGATTACAGCACCTTTAGCACGAGTTAGCATAATTTCTTTTTCCATAATGAGGCTCCTGTTACATTCTGGCTACGGTTTTCCTTACTTTTTTAAATATGAGAATGGTCTCGCATACACTTCTTTAGATAACTTTCCAACAATTCTGTTATCTAATAATGAATACGCAGCTATTGCAAAATAATATATTTTTCCATTTTCTAATCCGGTTACAGTAAAGCTTGTTGAATTTCCAACATCAATTGGAGATTCTCCTTCTACTGCTATTCTTCCTAAATATTCTCCAGGTCTATTTCCGTAATAAAGATAATAACCACCTGAAGTTTCATCAACAGAATAATTCCAAGAAACAACAACGCTTCCATTCCCCGCTTTCGCCGACACTGTAAACGGAGGTAATGGTGGATTTAATTCTGTATAATCCATGGATATTGACGTAATTGAAGGAGTGACGTTGCCATCTCCATCAGGCAAAAGTTCAGCATAAAGCTGAAAATAAATGCCAGTTATATTTGATAATTTTTCGCCGACAGAAACAGGTTTCCACTCTGGATATGAATCTGTCCAATTAAAATAATTATCACCTGAACGCACATAGTAGCAAATCTCAGTTTGAGGAGGAACTTTCATTTCGGCTTTAATTGAATTCAACACAGAACCAACAGAAACCCTTATCGGCTCCGTTCTAAAACTGCCTCCAGAAGAAACATACGTTATTGGACTAATTTTTCCAGCATTATCAGCTGATTGATAATCGGGAAC
This sequence comes from Treponema sp., assembly GCA_012513125.1. Classification (GTDB taxonomy): domain Bacteria; phylum Spirochaetota; class Spirochaetia; order Treponematales; family Treponemataceae; genus Treponema_D. Next base: position 2,309 of record JAAZCS010000286.1, read on the forward strand.
ACCAAAAGGGCGCCTTAATACTCTAATATCATCGATTTTTCCAGTATATTCACTGCAAAATTCCATTTCAGATGGAGTCCCCAATGACACTAATGAAACTTCGCCTTCTTCTTTGTTATTTGATGTTACATAAACCAAATCTTGCACTATTCCATCCATCAAATATTCCAAAAGACCAGTTTCGGCATCAAAAGACAGCACATGGTTTGACCATTTGTCAGGAACTACAACATTAAACCCTGAAAGTTTTATTTCAGAATTATTTTTATTGTCATAATAAATGTCAAACATATTTGATAATGTCCATTCAAGATGACCAGAATTAAAATAACAGCTTAAAATCTGATAAATAAATGCATTATCAGAATCTATTCTAGAAGATTCCCATTTAATTATTGTTTCACCATTTTCTGAAATTGAAGGACAAAGCCAAAAATCAATTGAAAAAGACCCCATAAGCCCTTCCGAACCAAAATACGTCCCTTTTTCACCGCGAATATTCATTCCACCCATATTCCGGCTCAATCCTGCAATTTTTCCTTTTATTGTGTTATCAACTCGTTTTAGGTTATTTTTTGTAACAGTATATTTTCCATTCGAAATAGGATTCTCTGAATTTTCAAAATCAATTAGGAAATCTGTATCTTCATCATAAGAATAAGAATTAGCTGCGATTTGAATACAATCATATCCATAACGCCCTTTTCCATTCGTAATATTGGTTGACTCCTGCAACAAAGGCCAACCTTCTTTTCCGCCAATTACAATCTCCTTTGCAAAAAGAGACAAACTGAAGAGATAAAATATTCCTATAAATAATTCTTTTTTTCTGATACAATTCATAATATAAATGACAACCAAAACTACACGTGAAATTCTACACGAAACAGCTCTGAAGGCTCCTTTATCTAGCGGTGTTTATCTGTGGCGAAACGCGGAAAGCACCGTAATATACGTGGGAAAAGCAAAAAATCTTAAAAATCGACTTTCTTCATATTTTTCTGGAAGAAAAGACATCAAGACTACTCTTTTAATTTCACACGCTAGTTCTATTGAATACATCACAACAACAAATGAATATGAAGCTTTATTGTTGGAAAACAACTTAATTAAAAAATATAATCCACGGTATAATATCTGTTTAAAAGATGGAAAATCTTATCCTGTATTGAGAATAACACACGAAGATTTTCCCAGACTTTTCAAAACTAGACGTATTCTACAAGACGGTTCTCTTTACTTTGGACCATATCCAGATGTTTACGCCCTAGATATTTTTCTTGATACAATATTCAAATTATATCCACTAAGACATTGTAGAATTTTTCGAAAAAGGGATACACCTTGCCTCTACTATCATATGAAACAATGTAAAGCTCCATGCTGTAACAAAATTTCAAAAGAAAACTACAGTATTTACATCGGTGAAATAATCAATCTTCTTGAGAAAAAAGCCAATGAAACAGTTGAAAAACTAACAAAACAAATGAAAGAAGAAGCTGCAAATTTAAATTTTGAAAAAGCTGCACGTTTACGCGACGGAATCAAGGCTCTGATGATTCTAAACAATCAAAACATCGTAGAAAGTTTTGATGGAAATGACAAGGATTACATAGCTTATTCTAGCGAAGGCGAACTTGTCAGTTTCACAATTTTAAAAATACGACAAGGAAAGCTTTTAGGCAGAAACAATTTCCGATTTGAAAGTCTTAATGAAAATGAAGAACTTCTTTCTGAATTTATGAACGCTTATTATACAGAATCATCCTCTATTCCCCCCTTTATTTATGTCCCGACACAAAATGAACTGGAAATAATCGAAAAGTGGCTAAAAGAAACATTTGATATTTCAACAAAAATAGTTTTAGTTCAAGAAGGAATTGAAAATTATCCTCATCATAAAGCAGCAATGAATATGGCTTTTGAAAATGCAAGAGAAGATATTATAAGACGATTGCGCGAAAGAGGCGACATGCCAGCAATGGAAGAACTAAAAGAAAAATTAGGTTTGCCTTCCCTTCCAATCAGAATTGAAGGCTTTGATATCGCCCATATAGGTGGCAAATTCCCTGTTGCTTCGCTAATAAGTTTTTACAATGGAAATCCTTACAAAAAAAACTATAGATATTTTAGATTAAAAACAACAGACGGACTAATTGATGATTTTGCGTCAATGAGAGAAGCAGTTTCAAGAAGATACACAAGACTTTTAAATGAACAAGCTGATCTTCCAGATTTAATCTTAATTGATGGCGGAATTGGACAAGTTAATGCAGTTGAA
>JAAZCS010000287.1 GCA_012513125.1 Treponema sp.
GTGTTTATAAATTTAATGAGGGGTAGAAAATGATTTTTCCTTTGGAACAGTTAGTAGAATTTAAGGATAATATTTATGAAATTACAGTAGCTGCTAGTCACAGAGCTTATCAGATGGCAAAAATCAATGATCCTGAAATAGCAGCAAATTATGATAAAGTAGTATGTGTTGCAGCAAAACAATTATTTACAAAAAAAGTAAATTATCGTATTGAAGAAAAGAAATAGTGTCAAAAATACCAGTTATTGTAGTTTTTGCTCCAACAGCTTCGGGAAAGACTGCCTTGATGCATGATTTATTTTCATGCAAAGGTAGTCCTTTTTTTTTAAAGGGTGAAATAATAAGTGCTGATTCAATGCAAGTTTATAAATACATGGATATTGGAACAGCGAAACCGACAGCCGATTTTTGCAAAAAAATTCCTCACCACTTAATAAATCTAATTACTCCAGATGTTCAATTTTCTGTTGCAGAATTTCTTGATGAAGTTGATAAAGATTGTGAATTAATCAATTCAAAAGGAAAGATACCTGTTGTTTGTGGCGGAACAGGATTTTATATAAGAAGCTTTTTATATGGACTTCCAAAGACACCAGAATCTGACAGTTCTGTTAGAGATATGCTAAAAAAGCGAATAAAAGATGAAGGAAACGAAAAGCTTTATCAAGAATTAGCAAGTATTGATCCTTTAAGTGCAGCCGTAATTCATAAAAATGATGAATATAGAATTTGCAGAGCTCTGGAAGTATATTATACGACAGGAAAAACAAGAAGTAGTTATAAGTGTGAACAGCGGTTTAGAGAAAAATATAATCCAATTTTCATTGTTTTAGAGCCGGATAGAAAAATCCTTTTTGAACGAATAAATAAAAGGGTTGATAAGATGATTAGTGAAGGATTAAAAGAAGAAGTTCTATCATTAAAAAAGATGGGTTATACAAAAGATATGCCAGGAATGAAAGCAATTGGCTATCAAGAGTGGTTTTGTGATGATGAAGACACTCTGATTATTGAGAAAATAAAACATAACAGTTGTAAATATGCAAAAAAACAATACACATACATACGAAATATACCAGAAAATTTAGTTCATCCTTTTTCTGGAGAAAAATGCGATATTGATGAAATAATTAAGATAATTCAAAAAGAATTGAAAATATTTTAAAATAAATTGTTTCAATCGTTTTTGAACACTTGACTTGATAACTAGATTCTGTAATAATAAAAGTCACTTTATAAAGTAGGAGTGCCATCGTGCCTTGTGGAAAGAAGAGAAAACGCCAGAAGATGGCGACACATAAGCGAAAGAAGATGCTTAGACGTAATCGACATAAGAACAAGTAGTTTTTTGAGATAACATTTTTTGTGTCAAATAGACCGCGATAGTTGAAAGACTGGAGCGGTCTTTTTTTTTGAAGCTTCTCTGCTTTTTAATATTACTTCTTAATGGGGAAATTAAACGTTACTGTCAAAAATTTCATCACCTGATGATATAAAAAAATATAATCAAAAAGAAATCTCTGAATTAGCAAGTGAAATTAGAAAAACTATAATTGATATTGTTGGAAAAAATGGTGGTCATTTGGCTAGCAATTTAGGCGTAGTTGAATTGACAATAGCTCTTCATCGTGTTTTTGAAAGTCCATCTGATGCGATAATTTGGGATGTTAGCCATCAGTGTTATGCCCATAAGTTGATTACTGGAAGATATAAAGATTTTTCAACATTGCGTAAAAAAGATGGTATTACAGGTTTTACAAATTCAAATGAAAGTGAACATGATTTTTTTATAAATGGACATTCATCCACGTCAATTTCAACTGCATTGGGATTGTTGACATCTTGGGAATTGCAAAATAAGCACGGCAAAGTTATCGCTGTTATTGGAGATGGTGCATTAACTGGAGGAATGGCCTTGGAAGGGCTTTCGAATGCGGGGCTTATTCAGAAAAATTTAATCGTCGTTTTAAATGATAATCAAATGTCAATTGAACATAATACAGGTGCTATTTCAAGCTATTTAAGTAGATTAACGATGTCTCATCAATATCAGAAATTTAGATATGGATTTGATAAATTGATTGATAAAATACCTTATTTAAATACTTTTTTTAGAAAATTCATTTTTAGATTTAAAAGATCTTTGAAAGGATTATTATTAACTAATAATTTATTTACGGATTTAGGTTTTGAATATGTAGGTCCATTAGATGGTCATAATGAGGCTGGACTTGAAAGAGTTTTTAGAAAAGTAATGAAGCTTCAAGGTCCGGTTGTTGTTCATGTTGTTACAAAGAAAGGCAAAGGTTATAGTCCTGCTGAAAATCATCCTTAAATTTTTCACGGAGTCGGTCCATTTTGTACAAGTGATGGTACTGTTGAAAAATATGATACATTAAGCTTTACAGAAGCATTTAGTAACGAAATTGTAGAATATGCGTCTAAAAATGATAAGATTGTAGCAATTACAGCCGCTATGGCAAAAGGAACAGGATTGTCAGCCTTTGAGCGGAAATTTCCAAATAGATTTTTTGATGTAGGTATTGCAGAAGAACACGCAGTAACTTTCGCTGGTGGATTGGCAAAAGGGGGATTGATTCCCGTTGTTTGCATTTATTCAACATTTATACAAAGGGCAGTAGATCAAATTATTCATGATATTACAATTCAAAAGGCTCATGTAGTAATAATGTTAGATCGTTCCGGGGCGGTTCCTGCTGATGGAATAACTCATCAAGGGATGTTTGACATTCCTCTTTTTAGATGTATTCCAAATTTGCAAATGATTACAGTTTCTAGTTCGATAGATTTAAAATTGTGTTTTGAATGGGCTGTTGAAAAAGGAAACTCAGTAATAATTAGATATCCAAAACTTTCATGTCCTACAGAAATTCCAGAATTTACACAGGATGTTCAGATTGGAAAAGGTATTTTTGTATCATGTTCGCGTTTTTTAATATCGAATATCACAGAATTCCAGTTGATTTCAAGACAAAATAAAGCTCTTATTGTATGTACAGGCGGAATGTATAATGAAGTTCAGAAAGCAACTAGGTCAATAGTCTTAAATAATGGCTATGCAGACATTTTCATTCTTCGTTTTATAAAACCTTTTGATCTTGAGTATTTTTGGTCTTATGCAAAAAAATATAAAGGAATAGTGTTTGTAGAAGATAGTGTAAAAATTGGTGGAATAAGTGAATATTTGAATGGATTTTTGGCAAAACGAGAATTTTACAATACAAAAATATTAGCATTTAAAGATGAATACATAAATCAAGGCACAAGAGATGAAATTTTGGAATATGAACAAATTTCGTCAAAAAATATAGAGGAAGCTGTATTTAATTTATTCAATGTCAAATAAAAAAAATTGACAGATAATAAGGTATTTTTTTATAATTCAAGATATGCTAATTTCTTGTCACTATTAATGTTTCATTAGGGGAGGAATATGTGAAAAAAATATTGAAATTGAAAAATCGCACAATAGAAACACAAAGACCCGCTTTTGTTATGGGCATTGTAAATATTACTCCAGATTCATTTTGGTCTGAAAGTAGAGGCTCTGTTGAAAGAGCTATGAAATTAATTGAAGAAGGGGCTGATATTCTTGATTTAGGAGCAGAATCGACAAGACCGGGTTATGTTGAAGTTGATGCTGAAGAAGAAATCAAAAGAATTCTCCCTGTGATTAGACAAATTAGAAAAGAATCTGATATTCCTCTTTCAATTGATACAAGAAAATCTATAGTAATGAAATCTATGTATAATGAAGGTGCTGATATTTTGAATGATGTTTCTGCGTTAGAAGATGATAAGGCAATGGCTTCTGTAGTGGCCAAAATTAAAATACCAGTAATTTTAATGCATAGGTTTTTGCAAGATGAAAAAGAGCGAAAACCAGAAAGTGATATTGTTGGAGTAGTAAGCAAATATTTATTTAACAGAATTAAATATGCGTTAGATAATGGAATAGAAAAAGAAAAAATAATAATTGACAGTGGAATTGGTTTTGGAAAAACTAATGAAGAAAATATTGAACTGATTAAATGTGGAAATAAAATTTGCAATGAAGAATATCCTGTATTAATGGCGTTGTCACGAAAACGGGTAATTGGATATATGACAGATAAAACAGTAGAAGATAGATTATATGGAACTTTGGCTGCTGATATGATTGCTGTTCAAAATGGAGCATTTATGATTAGAGTTCATGATGTTACTCCTGCTATAGATACTTTAAATGTGATGAGGTATATTACTAAATAAATGGAAGTTTTAGATAGGTTAATTTATTTATATAATTATTTAAGACCAATTTTGGACATTTTGATTTTGACTTTTATTTTATATAAAGCATACGATTTAATGTTCAAAACTAATAGTATACAATTAATAAAAGCAATGATATTAATTGCTATTGTTTATGCTATTGCTGTCTTATTGGATTTAAGAACAATGCTTTGGTTGATGAATTTTCTAGCTCCAGGATTGATTATAGCTTTTGCAGTTATTTTTCAACCGGAAATTAGAAAATTATTTTTAAGAATAGGTCAATCAAAATGGTTATCTTTTGGTAGCCGTTCCAAACATACATACGTGGATTCTGTTTTAATGGCAGCAGAAATCCTATCAAAAAAAAGAAGAGGTATGCTTGCTGTTTTTGTTCGCCACACAAAATTGGATGATATTATGCAAACAGGAACAAAATTGAATGCAGATTTGTCATCGAGTCTTCTTGTTACAATTTTTGGAATGGACACTCCTTTGCATGATGGAGCTTGTGTTATTCAAAGTGGAAAGATATTGTCTGCAGGTTGTTTTTTACCGCTAAGTGAAGTATACGATATTAAAAAAACTTTTGGTACAAGACATAGAGCTGCGTTGGGATTGTCTGAAAATTCTGATGCAGTTGTTTTGGTAGTATCCGAAGAAACTGGAGCTATAAGTTTAGCGTATGATTCAAAATTAAATTACGATTTAACAATAAATGAAATTACAAAAATATTGGAAAATCTTCTTGAAATAACACCTGATGCATACAATCTGGAGGATACAGTCGATGAAAGTAAACCAGTTGGTTGAAAAGTTGCTTGATAAGTGGCCTGTAAAAATCATTTGTTTTGTAATAGCTGTTTTTTTGTATTTGGCACATCAAATATATAGCGTTGAAAAAAAGACTTTTGTAATTCCTGTAACGGTTATTCAAAATGGTTCTGTTATGAACATTGATCAAAAAAGAACTAACGTCAATGTAACTGTAAAAACAAGCAGTCAAGATATCAATTCTATTCATAATAATTCATTTAGGGCATCTGTTAATATAGCTGGCATTTCTGATATTCCTGAAAATGGAATTTGCTCTGTTCCTGTTCTTTTGGACGTTGATGATTCAGTGCTGATTTTAGATTCATTGGAAATTCAAATAAAACCAGAAAGAATTGAATTACAGATTGAAAAAAAAGATTTGAAACCAATGCGAATACAACCTCTGTTATCAGGGGATGTGGAGCACGGATATATTGTCGATAGTGTTGATATTGATCCACCTTTTGTAGATGTGCTTGGACCTTCTTCAATTATCAAAAATACTCAATATATTTATTCTGACAGCATTAATATTGAAGGACTAAAACAAACTAAAAAGTTCAATGTTTATTATACAGAAATAAATCAATTGCTAACTGTTGAAAATAAAGGACCTTATTCGATAACTGTTAATTTGAGTCCAGAAATGATAGATAAAAAATATGCAAATGTTCCAGTTTCAATAAAGGGACTTTCCGAGAATTTTGATACAAAAAATTCAATTACTTCTGATATAAGGCTAAATGGTACTGTTTTATTTTTGGAAAATTATAAAATTCCAAAATCAGCGATTAGTATTGATTGTTCAGAAATAAAAGAAATTGGTACATATACCGTAAATGTAATGTATGATTTTCCAAATAACGTAAAACTTGTTGAATCGTCTTTAGACAAAGTAGAAATTGAAATAATTAAAAAGGAAAATGAAGTAGAAACTACTGAAATAATTAATAAAGAATAAAATGATATATGGAATTGGAACAGATATAACAAAAGTTGAAAGATTTAAAAAATGGTTGGATAATGATAATTTATACAAACGATTTTTTAATGAAAAAGAGCTAAGAATAAATGAAAGTGAAGCTTCAAAGTTACAACATTTGGCAGTAAGATTTGCAGCTAAAGAGGCTTTTTCAAAAGCATTAGGAACTGGAATTTGCGGATTTAAATTAAAAGATGTCTATGTTCAAAATAATGAAGATGGAAAACCGTTTCTTGTTGTTGAGGACACTGCTAAAGAATTATTAGAAAAAAGATGCGGAAAGTGCAATTTATGTTTATCGTTGAGTCATGAAAAAGAATATGCAATTGCATTTGTCGTAATAGAAAAAATATAATAGAATATATTAACGGGTAAAAAATGGCGACAAGTAAGCAAAAAGACGAAAATGTTAAAAAACCTCAGATTTCATATTGGTCAAAAGATAAGTGTGAATGTCCAGTTTGTCATAAAAGCTTTGAAAGAGAGATTATGCGAAGTGGAAACGGTCGTATGATAGCAGGTGGTTTGTCTGATGAATTGCATAGAACTTTTGAACCTTCGGCAAAATTTGGCAGAATTTATCCTTTGATTTATGAAGTAGGTGCTTGTCCACATTGTTATTCTGCTTTTTTTTGGACTGATTTTGGTGAAATAAAAAAGACTGAAACAGTTGATAGGGTTTATGAAAATTCAGAGAAAAGAAAAAAAACTTGTGAAACTATATTTCCTTATTTTAATTTAAAGCGAGAAAGAACATTATTTGATGGTGCTGCCATGTATTACTTAGCACTGATGACTTATGATAAAGTTGGAGTTGATATGCTTCCAACAATGAAAAAAGCAATAATTTCGTTAAGGTTAGCTTGGTTATGTGATGAATTAAACCTTCGTTGCAACGGACATAATTATGATTATGTAGCACAGGTTTTTTACAGAAAAGCTTTGTTTTTTTATCAGCAAGCGGTTTTAAATGAAACTTCCAGAACTGAAAAAAGTTCTACACTTAATAATTTTGGCCCTGATATGGACAAAAACTATGGTTGGGACGGTGTAATTTATTTATGTGGTTTGCTTGAATTTAAATATGGACAACAAGAGGATATTCAGCTTCGATTAAAGAAATTAAGTGAATCTAAAACTGCTATCGCGAGAATTTTTGGACTTGGAAAATCATCAAAAAATAAACCAGGTCCTTTACTTGAACATGCAAGAAATCTTTATGATGAGTTAACAAAACTAGTTAATGATGATGAATTCTAAAAATGGAAGAAAATAAACGAAATATTCTTTTAACAATTTCTTATGACGGTACTGATTTTTGTGGTTGGCAAAGACAAGACAATAAAAAAGGGTTCAAAAATGATAGAACTGTACAAGAAGAGATAGAGAAAGCGTTAGAAAAACTACATAAGCAAAAAGTTATACTTTATGGTTCAGGCAGAACAGATAGCGGTGTACATGCGATTGGTCAAGCAGCAAATTTTTATTCACCTATTGATTCAATTCCTGTAAAAAATTATATTCGTGCTTTAAACAGTATTTTGCCATCTGACATTAGAATTATGGATGCCGATGAAAAACCAAGTGATTTTAATGCACGTTTTAACGCAACTAGTAGAGTGTATCGTTACTTTATTAATCCAAGTGAAATTCAAAATGCAGCAATGTCACGATTTACATGGAATATCAGAAATTATACTCCAAATATTCAAAAATTAAATAAATTATCAGCTTGTTTAAAAGGTGAGATTGATTGTGCTTCATTTGCCGCTGCCGGAGATGAAAGCATTTCTACTAATAGATATTTGAATGAGGCTTTCTTTTTCATTCAAAAAGATACTTTTGGAAATGATTTATTAGTTTTTCAGATAGAAGCAAATGCTTTTTTGTGGAAAATGGTTAGAACGTTAACTGGAACAATAATAAATCTTGATAGACTGAATAAAGATGATGATTCACTTCAGAAAATTCTTATTCAAAAAGACAGAACAAAAGCGGGTGTAACTGCACCATCAGAGGGATTGTTTTTATATAAAATTAATTTTGATGGAATAAGACGTCATGTTTAGCTACAAAAGATTTAGTGGATCAATATCATATTCAATATAAATGTCATTTTTGTGTGTATAACCATAAAGTAATTTTCTTGTAATGTTTTGTAAAGCTGTAATTGATGGACTTTTTAGAAGAATCTGATATCTATAATTCTGACTAATTTTAGAAATTGGACATTCAGCTGGACCAATGATTTCTATATCATTTTTAATATTTTCATTTAAAATTGAATACGCATCTTTTGCGGTTTCAATTGCCAATTTTTGATTATATGAACGAAAAACCAATCTAATCAATCTTGAAAATGGAGGAAAGTCTACCAGCTTTCTATTTTCAATTTCGTATTTATAAAACTCGTCGATTTCACTGTTACAGGCAGATGATATCGCTTTTATATCAGGATTATAGGTTTGAACAATAACTTTTCCATCAGGTAAAAAACGTCCGGCTCTTCCTGAAACTTGTGTAATTAATGAAAAAGTTCTTTCACCAGCTCTAAAATCAGGCATGTGGAGACCAGTGTCTGCTAGAATTATTCCAACTAATTGCAGATTTGGAAAATTGAGACCTTTTGCTATCATTTGAGTTCCTAGCATAATATCGTATTTTCCATTTTTAAAATCATCAAGTTTATTTAAAAGTTCTTCTTTTTTCTTAAACGAATCTGTATCAACTCTGATAATTTTTGCATTTGGGAATTTTTCTCTAGTTTCATTTTCTATAAACTCAGTACCAAAGCCAGAAATGCCAATATCTAATGATCCACATTTTGGACATGATTGCGGTAATAATGTTTGCCAGCCACAATAATGGCATTTTAATTTATTATCATTTTTGTGATAAGTGAGAGGAACTGAACAATTTTTACACTTTAATTCAAAACCACACGAATTACATCTGAAGAAATGGGAAAAACCTCTCCTGTTTAAAAACAAAATCACTTGATGCTTATTTTCAATAGTCTGATTTATTTCATTTTCTAGTACAGGCGAAATACAACCTTCCATTTTAAAATTGGATAAATTAACACATTCTATTTTTGGTAATGTTCCACCCGATAATCTTTTTGTCAAAACATGCTTAATTATTTTTCCCTCATTCATTAGTTGCCAAGCTTCAAGAGATGGAGTTGCACTTCCCATAACTAAGGGAATTTTTAATTTAGATGCTCTATACATTGCAACTTGTCTTCCGTGATAACGAGGTGTTGTTCCCGATTTGTATGAGTTGTCATGTTCTTCATCGATTATAATTAATCCTAAATTAATTACAGGTGCAAATATTGCACTTCTAGCTCCAATTACAATATTTGCTTTTTGATTCATAATTCTGTGCCATTCTGAAAGCTTTTCACTTGGAGTTAATCCTGAATGGAGAATTGCAACATTATCGCCAAATCTTTCAATGAACGCTTTTGTAACTTGAGCTGTTAAACTTATTTCTGGAACTAAATAAATAACGCTTTTGTTTTGTGCTATGACATGTTCCGCAAGTTTTAAAAATACTTCAGTTTTTCCACTTCCTGTGCAACCATAAACGTAATGGTAAATTTCTTTACTATTCAAAATATTTTTAACAACAGACGCTTGTTCTTCTGAAAGTGTTATTTTTTTTGGTACTAAATCTTCAAATGAAAAACTGTTTGCACTAATTTCCCTACGACCTGAAGGAATCATTGAAAAAACAGCTTCTCCAAATGTACACAAATAATAATATGATATCCATTTTGCTAATGAAATCAATTCTTCACCAAATAAAGGTTCTTTGTCTAAAACTTTACGTATTTCTTTTATTTTTGAATCATCGATTGTACATGTAGAAGGTTTTTCGTTTGAAACATTAACAATAAAACCAGTCGTTTTTTTATTGCCAAACATAATCTCAGCACGTTTTCCAATTTTAGGGAATAATTCTGAATTTTCGTTTTCATCTGAGGAGTACGAATATATAAAAGGCATATTAACTGGTAAATTTAAGATTATTTCTATATATTTCAAAGAAATCCTCTATTTTATAATAAAGTTTTCATCATATGCAGGAGCTAATTCTTTTAGCTTGGTCCTAAAAAGCTTTAAATCTTCCCAAGTAGGGCGTTTAAGCTCTTCATTTCGTAGAAGTGCACTTGGATGATATGTGACCATTAGCGGAATATGATTATACTCATAGAATTTTCCGTGCAAGTTGCTTATTGAATCTGTTGTGTCTAGCAGTTTATGTGATGAAATTCTTCCTAAGCAAAGAATGATTTCTGGTTTAATTATTTGAATTTGAGCTTCAAGAAAAGAAATACAAGCATCTTGTTCATCAGGATAGGGATCTCTGTTTTCTGGCGGTCTGCATTTTACAATATTTGTAATATAGCAGTTTGTTTTTCTGTCTAATGATATTGCAGAAAGCATTTTATCTAATAAAAATCCTGCTGTTCCAACAAAAGGTAATCCTTGCTTATCTTCTTCAAATCCAGGACCTTCTCCAATTATAAGAATGCGGGATGTTGGAATTCCACACCCACAAACAACATTATTTCTTGTTCGAGCAAGTTTACATCTTGTACATTTTTTAATTTTTGTGTTTATATCAGTAAGAGTTATTGTTTGTGTTATTTTTGTTTCAATATTTTCTTGTATCTCTTTTGATTCGTTGTTAACAGATATTTCTTCGTCGTCTAAAAAATTAATATCAGAAGAAAAACTTAGAGGTTTATATCCATGAAAATAGCAGGCAGTTTTTTTTAGTAAAGAATAAAGTATTTCTTTTTCATTAGCTCTCATTCCAATAGAATACCATATTACTTGTTTTTAGTGCAATAAACATTTATAGTATATATATGAGTGATGATAAGCGAAAAATTTTGTTTTTCTATTTGAATACAGGAGCTGGCCACATTTCAGCGGCTAAAGTATTACAAAAATATTTACAAGAAGAATCTCCCAACGTTGAGATAAAAATAATTAATGGTTTTAATCGAAGAAACTTGCTTGGAAAAATAGTATTTGAGAAATTCTACAA
>JAAZCS010000288.1 GCA_012513125.1 Treponema sp.
CTTTGTTCACTTATGACACAAGCCCACAATGAAGGAATAAATTCTATTTCTGTAGAACAAGCAATTTCCATTCTAGAAAAAAGCAACTCAATAAAAAAAGCAGCAACAGAAGGAAAGAACCTTATTCTAAAAAGTTGTAATTCATTAATTGATTTTGCTTCTGATAATAGAGAGACTTCCAAACTGATAAAAAATCTCTTTGTATCAATGATTCCAGAGGACATTTTAAGTGATTGAACATCCAGATAAACTAAACAATCAAGCAATCATTCTTGCCGCAGACGGAAATTACACCGATGCAATTGCATGTTTTAAAAGGGCGATAATCCTTGACCGTGACAACTGCCTTTTATGGTTTAATTTAGGCGTTACTTACAAAACAAAAGGAGATTTAATTCTTGCAAAAAAAGCACTTTTAAAGTCACACGAATTAAATTCATTAAATGACGATGTAACAGAAACTTTAGCTACTATCTGCTTACATTTAAAGGATTTTGAATCTGTTGAAACATATTGTCTTGAAGGAATTAACAATAATCCATCAAATTCAAACCTTTGGAACATTCTTGGAGTTAAATTTTTTCAATCAGAAGATTATAACACTGCAAGTTATTGCTTTGAATCTGCATTAACAATAAACCCTTACCATAAAGATGCATTATACAATTTGAAAGACACCTATAGCGAGCTTAACAATACTATTGGTGAAAGTGAATGCGAAAACAGATTAAAAGAAATACCATAAATTAAGGATGAAAAATGAAACGTCAAGATAAAATTGAAACAAACACCCCAGCAGAAAAAGTTTTACACATTATATGTCTTTTAATCCCGATAATAACTTCTTTTTTGGGTTATTTTGTCTCAATTCCACTATGGAAACTTATTTCAAAACAAGAATCACAATCAAATATTTTTTCATTTTTTGTAGTTATCGTTTTCTTTTCAATCCCATCAATAGTGATTTTTATTAGAACTCGCAATATCGATTCAATGATTATTGATATCAATTCTCACAAACTAAAACAGAAATAAACTACAAAAAATTATGAATGTAAATGTGCAAGATTATTAATTTCTGTTGCAATTTGCTGCAATGGATATTGATTTTGAACACCACCCATTTCATAAGCAACTTTTGGCATTCCATAAACTATACTTGTATCTTTATCCTGCCCTATTGTGTAAGCACCCTTTTTTCTCATTTCTGCAAGTTCGGCAGCTCCATCTTTGCCCATTCCGGTCATAATAACACCCAAAGCTCTGTTTTGATAATTCTTTGCAATAGATTCAAAAAGAACATCAACTGAAGGTCTGTGTCCATTTCTTGGTTCTGCTTGCGAAAGTCGAATAATATTTCCTATTGGATGAGGTTCAACATACATATGATAACTACCTGGAGCTATATAAACATGACCTTGCAAAATTGACTCACCATCTTTTGCCTCAGTAACTGTTAAAGGACAGATATTATTTAAGCTTGCTGCAAATTCTTCAGTAAACCCAGCTGGCATATGTTGTACTACCAAAATTGGCTGCTTTAAATTAGGATCAATATTCTTAAAAACTTCACGAAGAGCATTCGGACCGCCAGTAGAAATTCCAATAGCGATTACGTCTATTTTTCCACCAATACGCTCTGGATTTATAACAACAGGCTCTTTCTTTTTTGGTTCACTCCATAAATAAGGAGGAAGAACATCGTCTTTTGTAATTGAATATGCCTTTGCTGTTTCTTCACCTTTCTTTTGAATGACAAATCTAGCTGCTTCTTTTAATTTTATCTGATGAGAATAGAATTCAGGATCAGGAACTTTTTTGCCCTTCATCAATGCATATGCACCACCATACGATGACACATATTCAATAATATCCTTTGTTACATCTCCAATCTTTAGAGTAACAGAACTTCCACCTGGTTTTGTTATAAAATCACTAGCACCTAATTCAAGACACTGCATAGTTACAGTTGCACCTTCAGTAGTAATACTAGAAAGAATTACAACAGGAACATCAATTTTATTAATATTTCGCTGTTTTAGAAATTCAATACCATTCATTTTTGGCATTTCTATATCAAGAAGAATTACATCGGGTTTAACAGTCTTTAGCAAATCCAACAAAGCCAACCCATTCTCTGCCTTGCCAACAACTTTCATTCCTAGTGTAGATTCAACAATTCTACCGATTAAATTCCGCATTAATGCAGAATCGTCGCAAACGACAACCGAAATATCATCCATTTTATATTTTTCCCCAAATTTTATTTATTAATATTTTTCTGATATAAACAAGACCAATCAGTTTTTAAAAATTCAAAATTAGTTTTCATTCCAAAAAGAGACTCAGAATGCCCAATAAACAAATAAGATTTCGGAGCCATTGAATTCCAGAATCTATTTATTACTGCAAGCTGTGCCTGCTCATCAAAATAAATCAATACATTTCTGCAGAAAACTATATCTAAGTTTCTCGCACCAGAATCATTTTTCAGATTATGATAATCAAATCTAATTTTTTCTATTATTTCTTGCTTCATCTGATATCCTGTATCATATTTTATAAAATACTTATCCAAATATTCAGGAGGGATACCTTGCACTTTTGAAGTTTCATAAAAACCTTTTTGTGCCACTAAAAGCGACTTTAATGAAATATCTGACGCTGTAACTTGAAAATCATAACCGAATGGTAATTTTTCTTTTAGAATCATTGCTATTGTATACGGTTCTTCGCCTGTAGAACAGCCTGCACTCCAAATTCTCACTTTTTTATCAATTGAAGTTTTTTTGCTTTCAACTAAATGAGGAATAATATAATTAATCAATGTATCAAAATGTGGCTGATTTCTGAAAAACCTCGTTAAATTCGTTGTAATAGAATCAAGCATCATTTTCATCTCTTCCGGACTTTTTGTAACTAAATCATAATATTCAGAAGGAGTTGGTATATTCTTTGTTCTGATTAAATCCTTTATACGACTATCAAGAATGGAGCGGTTTATTGAAGTATAAGTAATTCCGCTCTCTTCATAAATTAATTTTCTAAATTTCTCAAAATCAGTGTCGTTTAAAACTTCTATCATAAAAAAAATTATACTGTATTTTCTATTTAAAGTAAAAAGATTCAGCAAATAAAAACATCAG
This sequence comes from Treponema sp., assembly GCA_012513125.1. Lineage (GTDB taxonomy): Bacteria > Spirochaetota > Spirochaetia > Treponematales > Treponemataceae > Treponema_D. The sequence goes on from JAAZCS010000288.1 coordinate 3,147, forward strand.
TTTTTAAATGAACTGCAATATCAATCAATTTTTGGAATTTTATAAAGATTGTTTTCTGCCGATGGACGCTTTTATTCTTTTTACAACAAACTTCATCAAAAAATAAAACATGCACGAACCAATAAAAGCACCAAGAAAATCAAATACTAAATCACCAATAGACGCATCCCGAATTGGAACAAAACTTTGATGAAATTCGTCAACAAAACTATAAACAACTACTAAAACTGTAGGCAAAATAATTTCATAAAACCGATTGCCCCTTACATTGCACGAAAAAGCAATACAAAATGAAAGAATAGTAAAAAAAATCAAATGAACTACTTTATCAGCATATGGGAAAGTTGGCATTTGTGAAATCTGAGATTGACTTGAAAGATAGAAACTCAAACACAAAACAATACAAGACGGAATCCATTTTAATATTTTTTTAACTAATAGCATAATTTTAGTTTATTGTTTTTTTGTGTTCATATCAAGATTATGACAAAATTTGAATAGGTGTAAACATTGATATAAAACCCTAAACATTATATGCTTACTTCCATATCAACTTTATAGGTTATACATTTGGATTTTCAATTTATACAAAAAGCTATTCCTCTTTATACTCAAGCTGCAATATTAACTCTAAAGATTGCAAGTGTTGGTATTTTGCTTTCTTTTATTTTAGGATTAATTTGCTGTATTGTCCGATATGAAAAAATCCCTGTTCTGCAGAGAATTGTTTCTATCTATATTGAACTATCAAGAAACACACCTTTGCTGATACAACTTTTTTTTCTATATTTTGCACTACCTAAGATGGGATTTAAATTGTCATCCGAACAATGTGGAATTATTGGATTAACGTTTCTTGGCGGAAGTTATATGGCTGAAACTTTCAGAAGTTCCATCGAAACAATCTCACGAATACAAATTGAATCGGCACAATGTATTGGATTGACGAAATTACAAATAACAAGATATATCTTGATTCCACAAGCATTTTCAGTTTCAATTCCCGGAATTTGTGCAAATATTATGTTTTTAATTAAAGAAACATCGGTTTTTAGTGCTATTGCACTAGCTGATTTAATGTACGTCGCAAAAGATTTAATTGGTTTATATTATAAAACAGACGAAGCATTGCTTCTTTTAGTAATAGCTTACTTTATTTTACTACTTCCAATTTCTATTTTAAGTGCTTGGGCAGAAAGGAGACTACGTTATGCACAGTTTGGCAATAATTGAATCATTTTCAAAAGCATTCAGCGTTCTTTTCCTTGGCAATAATTTTTACCGCCTCGTTGAAGGTCTTCTAGTTACTATTAAGATAGCACTTATTTCTGTCTTATTATCAATTTTCTTTGGTTTCCTTTTTGGAATACTAATGACATCAAAGAGTAAGATTATCAAAGTCATTTCTAGAATTTATTTAGATTTTATGAGAATCATGCCTCAACTTGTTCTACTTTTCCTTGCTTATTTTGGACTTACAAGAGCTTTTGGAATTCAACTTTCAGGGGAAGCAGCATCTCTATTAGTTTTCACATTATGGGGAACTGCTGAAATGGGCGACCTAGTTAGAGGTTCATTAAAATCAATTCCATTACATCAATACGAAAGTGGACGTGCATTAGGTCTTACAGAAAATCAGATTTTTTTCTATATAATAATTCCACAAGCGATTAAAAGAATCATACCGTTATCTATGAATTTGATTACAAGAATGATTAAAACAACTTCACTTGTAGTTTTTGTTGGAGTAATTGAAGTTGTAAAAGTTGGACAACAAATAATAGAAGCTTCGCGGCTTTCAGTACCAACAGCATCAATCGCAATTTATGCTGTGATTTTTTTCATGTATTTTCTTGTCTGTTGGCCGCTTTCAATAATTGCAACTCATATAGAAAAGAAACAAAATATTAAATAATTATCAGGAAAAATTATGGCACTTTTGGAAATTAAAAATATAACGAAAACTTACAATGGAAATCCTATTTTAAATAATTTCTCTATGACTGTAGACAAAGGAGAAGTTATTGTTATTGTCGGTCCTTCTGGCTGTGGAAAAAGTACACTTTTACGTTGCATTAATGGTCTTGAAACAATAGAAAATGGAGAAATCTTTCTTGATGGTGAAAAAATCAGTGGAAAGAAAGACATGCATTTAATTAGACAGAAAATTGGGATGGGTTTCCAAAGTTACGATTTATTTCCAAATATGACAGTTTTAAATAATATTCTTCTAGGTCCTGTAAAAGCTCAAAAACGTAGCAAAAATGATGTAACTGAAGAAGCAGAACTGTTACTAAAAAGAGTTGGTCTTCTAGATAAAAAAAATGTGTTTCCAAGAACTTTATCTGGAGGTCAAAAGCAAAGAGTTGCAATCATCCGCTCATTATGTATGCATCCCGAAATCATGCTTTTTGACGAAGTTACAGCAGCTCTTGATCCTGAAATGATTAGAGAAGTTCTTGATGTTATGATTGATTTAGCAAAAGAAGGAAAAACGATGCTAATAGTTACCCATCAAATGGAATTTGCCCGAGCAATTGCAGATAGAGTTATTTTTATTGACGAAGGAACAATTGTTGAAGAAGACAAACCTGAAATTTTCTTTACAAATCCTGCAACCCAAAGAGCAAAAGAATTTCTAAAAGTTTTTCATTTTGATAATGTAAAGAAAAATAACTAAAATTTGTCTAGTCATTTATATCGATTTATGATACATGTAAGCTATGAAAGAAGTAAATAACAAACTATCACGAAAACTAGTCTTTTCTATTATTTTATTGGCAATATTACCTTTTTTCTCAATAAATAATAAAAAAGGTCAATTTATGTTTGAATCTGAAAACAAAGCTTCTTTTTTAGGAAGTGGAACAGTATTTAAATTAAATCCTATAACAGATGGAATTCTTGCAGGTTCTTCACTAACACTAATTGGAACTAGCCTTATATTGAACAAATGCACAAACATTAAAACTCCCTACATATGGGGTCAATATATGGATATCAATTCTGTAAATTCATTTGATAGCCTTTTAATGTTTGGATATTCATCAAAATTAAACACTGTTGCAAATATTTTTGAAGTGACATCTCTTTTATCCGCTTCAATTTTACTAACAACTGGGCTAAATGAATGGTTCACTATTGGAACAATGTATGCAGAAACTATGCTTCTTGCATATGGTTCAAAGGAACTTGCAAAAGCTGTTGTAAATAGACCACGCCCTTACATGTACTCATACAATGTTTCTATAGACGGAATTATGAATGGCGACTGGAACTGTTCATTCTTCTCTGGACACACAACAATGGCATTTGCTAGTGCAGCTTTTACATCATTTGTATTCTGCAAATACAATCCTGATTCATTTTGGAAAATACCTGTAATTGCTTGCTCTTACGCATTAGCTATAACCACTGCTTCATTACGAATTGCTGGTGGTTGTCATTATTTGTCAGATGTACTTGTTGCAATTGTTGCTGGTTCAATAACTGGTTTTGGCGTTCCTTTACTTCATACTATTGGCTTAAACAGCGATATCGCGTTAGGAAGAAACAAATCAATGAAATTTGATGTTATTCCAAATGGTGCTTTAGTTAGTTTTAAATTTTAAAGATTTAATAAGTTTATATGAATAAAAAGATTATTTTTAATTTAATAGCTAAAATTTTTTCAAGTTTAATTTGCACAGGATTACTACTTTTTGTTTCTGCAGGAACTATACATTACACTAATGGTTGGATTTTTATTCTTTTACTATTTATTCCAATGATTTTAACAGCAATATTTCTTTTGTTAAAAAAACCAGCCTTACTAGAAAAAAGATTAAATTCTAAAGAAATTGAGCCTGAACAAAAAAGAATAGTCATTTATTCATCATTAATTTTTATTTGCGGGTTTGCAATGGCAGGTCTTGATTTCAGATTTAAAATTACAAACTTGCCAATTATTTTTACAATTTTTTCATCAATTATTTTTATTTCAGCATATGTAATGTTTATTGAAGTAATCAGAGAAAACGAATTTATATCCAGAACTGTTGAAATTCAAGAAAATCAAAAGGTGATTGACACCGGTTTATATGGAATAATTAGACACCCAATGTATACCGCTTCAATCATCCTCTTTTTAGCAACTCCAATTATTTTAGGTTCCCTTGGATCGTTTCTGATTTTTTTAATATACCCACTTATAATTTCTAGAAGAATTAAAAATGAAGAAAAAGTGCTTGAACAAAATCTTCCAGACTATATTGAATATACTCAAAGAGTAAAATACAGAATTATTCCTTTTATCTGGTAATCAACTTGTTTTAGAAAGTTTTTTTTTCTATAATCATCGTATGAAATTGAGTTTTAAAAAGAAATTTTCTTTAATTATTTTATCTTTATTGTTTATTCTTCCCTTGACAGGAGAATCACTATCTCCAGATAATCTTGGAAAAGCACCAAAAAGAAGTGACAGACCAACTGTAGCGTTAGTTTTATCTGGTGGTGGTGCCAGAGGCTACGCAGAACTTCCAATCCTTGAATTGATAGAAGAGCTTGATATACCTGTCGACATAGTAGTGGGAACCAGTATTGGTTCAATTATGGGTGGATTCTATTCTGCAGGTTATTCACCAAAAGAAATTGCAAATATCGCAATGAACATAGATTGGCCACCACTTTTTAATGATGAATCAGCTTCACCATACGAAAGTATTCTTGGAGACCGCAGTTTATTCTCCAATCCGCTGTCAATTAATCTTGGGCTTGATTTTTCACTTCAACTTGGCGACAGTATTGCTACCGGTCAAAATGTCTACGATTTATTTAGAAAATTAACAATTAAATATCCTTCAAACATGAACTTTGACTCATTACCTATTCCATTTAGAGCAATGGTCACAAATATTGAATCTGGTGAATCAGAAATATTACACGATGGCGATATTGCTGAAGCCATGAGATCAAGCATGAGTATGCCAGGAGTTTTTTCACCATACAAAATAAATGATAAATACTACATGGACGGTGGCGTTCGATATAATCTTGCCATAAATGTTGTAAAAGAAATGGGCTATGACATTATTATTGCAGTTGAAATAACACCGGAAATTACAGGAAATAAAAATTCATATAATTCAAATCCTACAGTTGCGTTAATGGACATTATTAATATTGCACAAAGATCAACAAATAAAAAAATGTATGAAGATGCTGATTTAGTTGTTTTCCCAGATTTAACAAATTACACAATTCTTGATTTTCAAAAATGTCAACAAATTTACGATATAGGAAAAGAAACTGCTGAAGAATATAGAAATGCTTTTGAAGAACTTAGAAAAAAAATATATCCAAAAGATTATGTTTCCAATGGAAAAAGAATTTCTGAATACAAAAAACCTAAAAAACACGGATCTTATATGAACGTTGGATATAAAATTCCTTCTTCAATAAAAATTACAGGTGCATTACCTCAAGATAAAAAAGCCATTGAAAAATCATTTGACAAAATAAAAGATGAAGAATTTACATCAAAAAAGATGGAACAATTCATCCGTTCAATAATGATTACAGGAAATTACACATCAGCTACACCAAAACTTATAGAAACAGAAGA
>JAAZCS010000289.1 GCA_012513125.1 Treponema sp.
ATCAGAGTTCCGATGAAGGCGTAGGAGCCCATCGCAAGTCCGATATAGCTGTTCGGGATATATCCCTTGTTGAAATATATGAACAAAAAGATTGTGCAACTCCTCCGACCAGGGTCAACGCATTTAAATTTTTATAATATCCAGTAAAAATTTATTATCCCAACCGGCTCTCAGTCTTTTTGATTTAAGACTTCCTTTGGATTGATCTTTTTTTAATATGTTCAGAGCCATTTTTTGTATTAAAGCAAAGTTTTCAGCAGACCGTCCATTTCTTTTTCGTTGGTAATCTTCATTAAAGACCATGTCCAAAGTCCAATGTAAGGAATTCTCCACACCCCAGTGCATCCTTATGTATTTATTGAAATCAATTGCGTTTAAATTAAGGCTACTAATGTAATATCTGGTTTCTGATTCGGTTATTTCTTTTAGAACTCTTTTTGATGTGATCTTTATAACGCTGTTTAGATTTCCCCATTTCTCTTTGCTATCAAGGAACTTTAGATCTGTGATAACTTCACATTTTCTTGTTTCTATGCGGCCGTGCCCCTTCTCAGTTTCTTCACAGGTTGAGTTGGGTTTTTGTATTTTAAACAAGCTTTGCGCTTCTTCGTTGATTTCTTTCTGGTTGCCTTTTAATGCTAAAATGTAATCAGCTCCCTTGGTCACGATCTTTTCAGCAATAGCTTTTTGTGTGCCCATTGCATCAATAGTAATGATGGAGCCCTCAATGTCCAAAAGATCGAGCAGTTTTGGAATTGCGGAAATTTCATTCGACTTATCTTTTGTTTTATACTGACCAAGTACCAACTGGTTTTTGCATGCCCATGCATTGACTAAATGAACGGGTGATTTTTCATTAAATGTATCTTTTGACCTTCTGACAGTCTTTCCGTCAATTGCAATTAGCTCAATATCAATGTTTTTGTCGCGCAAGGAATTAACCCATTTTATAAAGACTTCTTCAAACAGTTTAGGATCCAATATCGAAAACACAAGGTTGATTGTGTCGTGTGAAGGAATCCCGTTTCGCAATTTTAGAAACTGCTTCAAAAAATCTATTTTTGTTTTGCCAAAAAGTTCAATAGAATCCCAGGATTCAGCACCGCATACAACTGCTAAAATTGTTAAAACGATAATGTCTAATAATTCATGCCGTTTATTACGTTTAATTCTTGGATCTGGAAATCCTCCGAAAAATTGATGCAAAGAAGTCCGTTTTGTCGTCATGTGTTTTTTTACAAAAATCGGAATGCTTTGCTTGTTATTGCGCTTATACTATTATCAATTTACTAACAATCAAAAGGTTAATTATCAACAAAGACCACGAAAAAAGACGTTTTCACAAAACCCAATCGCCACCAATGTTGAAAACCTGTTAATATCAAGGTCGAATTTTTAGTTTTCAATATTTTCATGCGTTGGCCCTGCTCCTCCGACCTCTTTTGGGCTATTTTCATGTAATAATCCGGGCTTCTGCTCATCCAATGTTGATGAGTTGAACAGAGATGATCCTTAACGCTTGTATATTTGCAAACAAGATAGGATCTGGGGTGCATAGCTACCAATTCGTTATTCACATAGATGGACACCGGAGAC
>JAAZCS010000290.1 GCA_012513125.1 Treponema sp.
AGGGAATATTAAAACAACAGTATTTGCTATTTTTCTAGCCATTAAATAAAAGTGAGGATATATCAACTTCTTTTTACTATCTTGATAAGGGGGATTCCCTACTACAACATCAAATTTCATTACATTCAATCCTTTTTGTATTTCTCCTATGGTATCCGAAATATCTTCCCTAATTTTTTTATTAATGTCTTTAACATATAAAATATTAGTTGTCCAATTCTTGTAGCCTGCTAACGTCCGCTGTGTGATAGTCTTAGCCATAGGGGTTTTAGCAATGACATAAATATTTTCTTTCAATACTTCTTGTATTATTTCATCTTCATCAATCTTGCTGAATCTTCCTGCTCGATCATCGTTTAGCTTATTTCGTTTTTGATAAAATAATGAACTTGCTACATAGAGAGGATATAGCCCTGTTTTAGAATTAATTTCAAGAATTTTAGTATTCGGTTTAAATACTTCTTTTGTGATCTCTGTATCAACCCAAGTGATCGAATCTTGCCCGTTCAATGTAGTGTTTTCAAAGTTTTCATCAAAATAACGTAATCCGCCAATTGTTTTAGAAAGCTGTAGATTAACAACTCTCCATGGGGTCAAAACAGTTTCTTTATCTGGGTTTTTAAATGTTCCAAAAAGTTCTGCAATTTTCTCTGCTCTTTCTGTGTACTCTAGATCATCATAAGACTGAGCCCTCTGTCGGATAATTCTTCCTGCCTCGACAAAAACCTCTGGATCATAATACTTTGCGAACCGCTTAAAATCAGACTTTTTAATGCCTTTTGGCATAAACTCTTCCCATGAAATGCTATCAACGTGATTGACAAATTCATCGATTCCCATTTCCTTATCAACCTCAATAGGCATACCATAAATCATCATCGGAATTCGTATGGAAATTCCACGCAAAATTGAAATCATTGTTTTGCGTTGTTTTTTTGCTTGTTTGACTTTTTCAATAATTTCTTTTTCTTCTGTAGTTCGTTCTCGAGGCTTCTTTTTCTGAGCTTTTTCTCCTTTTTCATACTCTTCATCCGTTAATCCATTGACGTTTATTTCAACTTTCTTTGGTAGTCCTGATAGGTTAGTTTTTCCAACAATTTCTTTCAAGTTATTAAAATCATTCAAATCTGCTTCATCAAGTGTAAGTAATTCATCATTGTAAAGTGAATCGTCTTCAAATCCTGCACGAACAGCTTTTTCCGCATAAACTTTTTTGAGTTGGGTAAGCATTCTATCAACATTAAAAACTTTCATACCATGGTCTGTTTGACCCAAAATAGGCATGAAATTCAGTAATTGTGTCATAGCTTCTTTTTGTTGTAATGTATTTTTCTTACCTACACCGGAATTAATTTGTGCGCTTTCAGCCATCACAGTAAGTGCACGATCTGGAGCAAAATAAAAGATATAACAATTCTTCTTCATTCCAAGTTTTTCATGCGAAAATGGCGTTTGAGCTCGAAATGCAGCTTGAAGATAATTCATAGCACTATTGGTATTTGAAAGGAAAAGAACGGCAGTCCACTCAGGAATATTAACCCCCGTTGTTAATTTACGAACAGTAAGTGTAATAGTTTTATTCTGACTGGGATCTCCTATTGCTTGCCGAACTTTATCCAAATCGCCCTCTGTTACGACTTCGTTGCTATCTGATTTATCATCTTTAACAACATTAACAATTTTGTATTCCTTTCCAAAAATCCGATGTTCATTAAGTAATTTTTCGAAAGCGTTCGCTTCTTTAACTCCGGGTAATAACCATAATGTATGCCGTAATTCATTACGATATTGTTTAGTTGAAAAGGGGTAATTAGTGTTACTATCTTGATTAGTAATATTA
>JAAZCS010000291.1 GCA_012513125.1 Treponema sp.
TATTTTCAGTTCTCTTGCAGTTAAATCATGGCTCGCTTTCGTGATTAAATCGTTATGTGATACGACATAATAATAACTTTGGTCGTCAACATCATCAGTTTCGCAATCTGTGGTTAATGGGAAGAGAACATATAAACGATTGTTCATAGAAAAGGTGGTTAAATAATGGAAGTTAAACTAAAAGGACTAACGATAAGAGACTTAGTAAAAGATTATAAAGATCATGCAGAAGAAGGTATATCTGGTTATGATGGAAGGTTAGATATAAGACCACCTTACCAAAGAGAATTTGTCTACAATGATAAACAAAGAGAAGCAGTAATTGATACGGTTACAAAAGGTTTTCCTTTAAATGTAATGTATTGGGCAGTTCGTGATAATGGTGATTTTGAAATTATTGATGGACAACAAAGAACTATTTCAATCTGTCAGTTTATAAATAGTGATTTTTCATATAAGGATCGTTATTTTCATAATTTAAGTGATGATGAACAAGAAAAAATATTAAACTATGAACTGACTATTTATGAATGTTCTGGTACTGATAGTGAAAAATTAGAATGGTTTAAAACTATAAATATAGCAGGTGAAGAATTAACAGATCAAGAATTGAGAAATGCTGTATATCATGGCTCTTGGGTAACAGATGCAAAAAGATATTTTTCTAAAAACAGTTGTCCTGCCTATCAAATAGGTGGGAGATATTTAAATGGAAGTGCTATAAGGCAAGATTATTTAGAAACAGTTATTAAATGGATTAGTGGAAATCAAATAGAAGATTATATGGGAAAAAATCAACATAAAGAAAATGCACAAGATCTTTGGGTTTATTTTACAAATATAATTGAATGGGTAGAGTCTGTATTTTCAAAATACAGAAAAGAAATGAAGGGGTTATCCTGGGGTGAATTTTATAATAAATATAAATCAATAGGTTTTAATTCTGAAGAAATAGAAGAAAGGGTTTCTAATTTATACGAAGATTTAGAAATCAAAAACAATAAAGGAATTTATCAATATATTTTAACTGGTGACTCTAAGTATTTAAATTTAAGAACATTTGAAGATCATGTAAAGAAGTCAATTTATGAAAAACAAAAAAATAAATGTGCTCACTGTAAAAAAGAATTTCCTTTTAATCAAATGCATGCAGATCATATTAAGCCTTGGAGTCTTGGTGGTAAAACAGAGCCAAACAATTGTCAGATATTATGTCAATCTTGTAATGCAAAAAAGTCTGATAATTATTAAATCTAGATTAGTGTTTTTGTCCATTATAATTTAAAAACAAAAGACAAAATAAATTTTAAATTTTATTTTAGTTGGCTTTTGGTAATGAAAAGCCAATGGACAAAATAGAAAAGTCAAGGAGGAAAAGGTGGAGATTTTTTAAATGGTTTTTTTAAAAAATACTACCTGGTCCTTTACTTTTATAAACGACTGTAGCCAATATTTTTTCATCTAGTTGGCGATGGTCGTTTTTTTGTTTTCTTTTTTTCCGTAAAAAAAGAAAGGTTTTGTTTTTTTGCAAGTGATGATTTTTCACTTGCTTCAGCTGAAAGCTGAATGGTTTTAGCTGTCGGCAGACCACACACCTTACATTGTAAGGTATAGTGTGTTATACTTTACATGGAAGTTGCGTCCGTACAAAGCAAGAAAGGAGTCGTTTTTTATGTCGATGATTGTTGCTAGAATGCAAAAAATGAAAGCTGAAAATTTAGTAGGAATTGGCAACCATAATCAAAGAAAAACAAAAAATCATTCAAATCCTGATATAGATACTTCTCTTTCAAAACTTAATTATGATTTAGTAGATCATACTCAAAATTATAAAACTGATATTGAAAATTTTATTAATGAAAACAAATCAACTACAAGGGCAGTTAGAAAAGATGCAGTTTTAGTTAATGAATGGATTATTTCAA
>JAAZCS010000021.1 GCA_012513125.1 Treponema sp.
ATGAGGAATTATCAAAAAAAGGCGAAATTATTTCAACAAAAATTTTAATTGAAACGATGTCTGGCAAAGGTTCTGAAATCGGAAGAAACTTTGAAGAGGTTAAATCGTTAGTTTTAATGACTGAAGAAAAAATTGGTCAAGATTTAAGCGGTATTTTAGGTGTTTGCCTTGATACTTGTCATATTTGGGATGGCGGATATGATATTGTCAATTCTCTTGATGACGTTGTTGAACATTTTGATTCAGTTATTTCTCTGAAAAGGCTTCATGCAATCCATTTAAATGACAGTATGAATGAATTGGATACACATAAAGATAGACATGAAAAAATAGGGGAGGGAAAAATTGGTTTTGATGCTTTGTGTTCAGTAATAAATCATCCGAAATTGCATGAAAAACCTTTTATTTTGGAAACTCCAAATGACCAAAATGGATATAAGAAAGAAATAGAAATGTTACGAAATAGTTTTAAATATTAGTAAAAATGTTATGAAAGATAATTTTGCAAGAATGGGTAAGTTCTTATAAATTCAGATTTATCATTATGAAAGTCAGAAGTAATTTTATCAAAATGAGCAGCAAATTCATCCATTTTTAGCAAACTCTTACTGTTTAAAAATTCTTCTTTTTCTGTGATGATTTCTTTTTTTTGCAACAGTTCAGTAATGTTTGATTTTTGAATTCCGTTAATTTTCATGCTTTTTGAACAAAGAGAGAATGTTTTGATTTTGTTATTTGCAGCAATTTTACTTTCAAACCACCAAGCAAACATTTTCATTCTTGTATCTGTTAGAACTTTGTTATTGTCATAATCAGTTGCAAATTCTGTGTTTGCACTGAACAAAATGTTTGTATTCATTTTATCTATTGAAGTTAATTTTGTTGAAGTGGAATGAAAATTTTGTTCGCTTCTGCTTCCTTTTATATGAGTAAGTTTTTCTGGAAAAGATAAATCAAGCCCCGCCGTATAGATAGATTTACAACCGCAGAAACATGCGAAATTCCATGCCGAAGAAGCAACTGAGCCTCCGGTTCCAAGATTTCCAATAGAAAAGTTTTGATTATAGTTTTCTTTGATTTTTGTTTCAACAAATTCACCAATGGAAAAATTTGATGAAAAAAGAACGATTTTTTTACAGTCAAAATTAAAAACGGATGGATAAACAGAAATTTCTGTTATGAGTATACTAGACGGCGCTTTTAGCCCATTGATGTGATTGTAAGCCCAGAATTGTGGGTCTGTAAGAATTATAAAATCTGGTTTAAAACCAATTTTTGCCAATATTGGATATGCTGTTTCAACACAAATAATAATCATTCTATTTTTCAATTCTGATAAATAAGGAAGAATATCTTGAAGGGATGGACCTGCGGCTAAAATAAGAAATGGTAAATCATTGTCTATTACTATTTTTGAATTTTCATAAATTGATACAAAATCTCGTTTTTTCATTTCATTTAAATTTGTAAGACTGTTTTTTGTCCATAATTTGCCAAATTTTTTTAATGTTGCAGCATTTATATCATTCTTTTTTATATTTCTTTTGATTATCGTTTTTATTGTATTAAAATAGTCCATGTTGTGAATTTGAAAATTATTGTTATCAAAATAAAATGAATCGGAAACTCCTTCATCACCAATATTCACTCTGTTTGGATTTTCAATTAGCTGAAGAATCGATTCTGAGGGACAAGAAATTGCCAAAATGAGGTTTTCATGTTTGAATATTTTTTCCCAAGAAACAATTGACATAGAAGCGAAAAAATGATTTAAATCAGGTTCAATAAGAATGAGCTTTTTATCTGCAAAAACTTCTGAAAATTCAATCGCTTGATATCCAATTCCAAAACCATAGAAAATTATATTTGTTTTTCCATTTATTTGATTATTTTTTGTAGCTTGAATTGCTTCGTTTTTTGGATTATATGCCGAATGAAGTCTTATTTTTGTATCTTGAAGATTCTTTTTTACAATTTCATCAGCGGTATAATTGTTGTCTTTTGCTTTGTAAATATTCCAGAATGGAAATAAAAGATTAAAAGTATTTTCAGAAGTGTTATTAAAAGTTGAAGAAATTTTTTCAATATCTTTTTTATATAAATCAAATAGAAAGGGAAATCTTGATGAGAATAATTCTAGATTTTTATTCCAGATTGAGTTCAATTGTCATATTCTCCGTAAATGGCGTTCCTGCAGCTGGAGATTGACTTGTAACCCATCCACTTCCATTGATTGTAACTTTAACATTATCTTTATTTAGTAATGGGAGTAAGTCTTTCTTAGATTTTCCTGTAAAATCAGGCACTGTATCAGTTAGTTCCATTCCTTTATTTGTTGAAATTGTAATAATTCCATTATGTTCCAAAGATGCAGCACCACCTCTGCTCATTCCCAAATGGTCAATAATAATATCTGCAGCTTGTGCAATTACAGGGGCAACAATTCTTCCTGCATACGTTTCACCTTTAGCTTTTTCAATTACAATGTACAAAACAATTTCGGGGTTATCAATTGGAAATATTGCCATACAGTTTGAAAGAAAATCAGTGTCGCTATAGCCACCTGTTGTTTTGTTTGCCATTTGTGCTGTTCCTGTTTTTACACCAATCGAAACATCACCTAGTTTTGCTCTTGAACCAGTTCCAGATTGAGTAGTTTCTTCCATGCAACTGAGTACATAATCAGCAGAGGATTTACTTAAAACTCTATCTTTATATTCAGGCGTATGTTCAAAGAAAATAGTACCATCTTTATTTGTAATTTTATGAATTACTGATAACTTTACTGGAATTCCACCGTTTGCAATGGCTGTTGCTGCTTGAACCATCTGTAATGCAGAAACGCTTATTTCTTGTCCAATTGCGATGGTTGGTTTTGAGCGTGCAGACCAAAGTTTGCTTGAAACTTCTTTTACGGAACCGCTTGTTTCTGAAGGAAGCTCAATTCCTGTTTTCTGTCCAAACCCAAGTTGTTTTATTCGTGAAATGAAAACTTCGTCGCTAACTCTGTCGCTTATTTGACCCAATACATCATTGCATGAAAATCTTAGGGCATCTCTTGGAGTTAGCCAGCCATGATGTTCCAAACATTTTATTTTTACTGATTCACCGTTTTGTAATTTTTTTTCATAAGCACCATCACAAAAGAATGAATCATTCGGTGAGATTCCTTTTTCGTCATAAACTAATCCAACTGTAAAAATCTTGAATACAGAACCAGGTTCGTATGCATACATTGCAGGTCTATCAATTCTTTCTTCTGGAGTTGATAAATTGTATTGATTTAAATTCGTAGATGGAAGACTTACATATGAAAGAATTTCGCCAGTTTGAGAATTTGCAGCGATTAGCATCATGCTTTCGGCGTTTGTGTCATTAATTGCTTGTACTGATAGTTGTTCAAGCTTGTATTGAAGATTTGTATCTATTGTTAAAAAAACATTCTGTTGTGATTTTTCACTTGGATTTTCAATATTAGGTTTCAAAATTGTTTCTTCCGAAAATTCAATTCCTGCCAACCCTTTTCCTTCATCACCCATATATCCAATAAGTTGTGAAGCTAAATTATTGTTTGGATAAATACGCCCAGGAATCTTTTCGTAGCTAATGAAATTATAATTGTTTTCATCAGCGAGTTGTTGCACTAATTCACAGACATCTGAATCAACTTTCTTTTTAAGATATGTAAATGATTTTGTTTTGTTTATAAGAAGTAATACTTCTTCTTGTGTCATTGATAAAATAGGAGCAATCTTTTTGCTAAAATCTTCTTTGTCTTTAATCTGTTTTGGTGAAACACCTATATGAAAAAAGTTCGTTTGAACAGCAAGTGGATATCCATCCCTATCAAAAATTGAACCTCGTTCTGTTGATTTTTCTGCGTTTTGAATGATACTTGGTGGATTAGATGCAAGTTTAGTATATGAATAAAGAATATATCCGATAAGAAGCATGCAAACAATAAAGAAAATGACTAATCGTTTAGTTTTAAAAAAATCGTTCATAATAAATAATCACTTTCCTACCGCTTTTCCTATAATATCTTTTATAGAAACAAATCCATAATTTCTAGAATCAACAGATTCTTGATAATTATCACCGAGAACAAAAATATATCCTTCTGGAACAAATTCTGCATATTTTAATTTATCATATTCATCTTTTAGCAAAGGAATTTTCGTATTATCGATTAGTAAATAATACTGTGAATCAACCAAAAAATCCAGATGTTCGCCAGGTGTTAATACACAACGTTTTATGACAATTTTGTTGTCATGCAAAAATGTAACGATTTCATTTTTTGAAGGTGAATTATATTGATGTATGTATGATTCTGAAAAAGGTTTGTGAATTCCATATGCAAGTTTATTTATAATAATAGAATCGCCTTGTTTTAGATTTGGACTCATGGATGAACCAGATATGTGCAGAACATCAAAAGCGAAAAACTTCAGAAAAAGCCCTAAAAAAACTCCTAGTAGTGTTAGCATAAATAAATTGTTAAACGATTTCTTCCCCAACATTGTACAACCTTATAAACTTAAAAATTTATTGTAAAATGAATAATATTTTATGTCGATAGATTTATTATGGAAATAATAAGTTACGTTCAGAATCAACAAGAAAAAAGAGCTTTTCCTTTATTTATTAAAAGAAATGTTCAAAGTTTAAAATCTCTGAATAAAAGAAATTATCATGCAGAAATAAATCATTCAATTTACACTATAAATGAAAAGGAATTTACTGCACAAAAGGTTAACTACAAATTTTCAATTAAATCCTTTTTGATAGAAACAGGAAAAAAGGGTTTTGATTTTTATAACCTGATAAAGAATAATATAAAAAAGATTTCTATTTCGATTTTAATAATAATAACATTCGCTTCTTCACTTTATTTCGTTTTAAATAGAATTTCATATAATAAAAATCATACTAATCAATTATATATGAATAGCGAAGATTTTTTAGAAATTGAACGCCTTAATTCTTTAATGGAAAATTTTGCATTGGAAAATACAACCCAATATGATGAAAATGGAAATATTTTAAATATTGATGTAAGTGATTTTGTGCCAAACTTTAGAGAGCCAGTTTCATATAATAATTACACAGTAAAGAAAGGAGATACTATTAGTGGCATTGCAAAGAAATTTGGGCTTTATAATATTTCAACACTGATTTCTGTGAACGATATAGGAAATGTTCGTCAGCTTGCAGCAGGTCAAAAGCTAAAGATTCCTTCTCTTGATGGAATTGTTTATACTGTAAAAAAAGGCGATAGTTTAGCTTCAATTGTAAAACAAAAGAATGTTAAGCTTGAAGATTTAGTTGATGTAAATGAATTGGCAAATGAAGAATTGACTGTAAATCAGGTTTTGTTTCTTCCGGGCGTTGGACTTGATTCTGTTGCGTTAAAATCTGCTTTAGGTGATTTATTTAAACTTCCAATAACTGCAAAATTCCGTTGGAGTTCGCCTTATGGTTCTAGAATTGATCCTATTGCAAATGTTCAATCTTTCCATACAGGTGTTGATATGGCTTGCCCTACGGGAACTCCAATTTTAGCTTCTATGAGCGGTAAAATTACTGTTACAGGAGTTAGCCGTGTTTACGGAAACTATGTTATAATAGACCACGGAAATGGATATCAAACTTTATATGCCCATATGTCAAAAATAATTGCAAAGAAAGGGCAGTGGATAAGTCAGGGGTCAAGAATTGGATTAGTTGGAAGTACAGGTTATTCCACTGGTTCACATCTTCACTTTTCAGTTTATAAGAATGGAAAGATGATTGATCCAATGAGTGTTTTAAAATAATTGGTGTTTAGAGGTGATTAATGGTTTCTGTTGCAATGTGCAAGCAGTGTGGAAAAATAAACAATATAAATTATAAGTATTGTCCATGGTGCGGTGCTTTACAGAATGATTATCATAATGATACACATATAGAAACTGTTTTTTCAATTTTGGAAGAAAAGCAAAATGATATTCAATTACAAGAAATCTCAGCGATGGAAAAACAATTGGATGAGCTTGATAGGGAATTATCAATTATAGAAGTAGGTTTGGGGATTCATAAATGAAGAAATTTTTTCTAGTTATTTTATTTGCGGTGGCTTTTTCTGTTTATGCTAAGACATCATTTAATAGTTTAGATTTGAATAATGACAATGAACTTTTATTTACAGTAAGAAATGATTTACAAAACACTGTTTCATATGAATCGCTTTTTTATTCAGAAATTGAAGATGGAGGTGCAAAAACAACGCCTGAACTTCTATCCTGCTATCCAGAATCTATTGAGATGATAAAAAATGGAAAGGTTTTGCAAATTAGAAACAGATTTGGACGTGCTGAATATTCAGATGAGACTACTTTTTTTAATTGGAAAGAAAGAACAGATGGAATTACGTCAAAATTTTTAAATATTGAAAATATTTCAATAAGCCCAGATGGAAATTGGGAATGCAAAATAATTCAAGATTCACTTTTTTCAGGTGCATTAATCATTTTAAATATAAATAGTGGAAAAATCATTGAACTTTCATCAAATATAAACATTCAAAATGGTTCACTGCCTGTTAAATGGTCAGAAGATAGTTCAATTCTTTTGTACGAAAAGAATGAAAACATCTATTTTTGCAATCCAGATGCATTGGCTAGGAATGTTGAAGTTGATGAAAAATATAGAAAAATTGGAAGGGGTACAATTAACAGTGTAGATTGGGCTTCTCAAAAATATCTTGCATATATTGACGATTACATTTTGTACAAAATAAACATAAAGGAACTCTATTCTCTAGGTTTATATTCAGAAATTATTGGAAAAGGAAATATTATTGGTAGGCTTCCTGTTCGCTTTAATGCTAAAACTGACCGTTTTAGTGCCGATTCAAATGTTTTATCAATCGTAATGATTCAGAATGAACATCTTTTTTCATATTTAAAGACAAAATCTGTTAATTTTGAATATTTGGACATGGTTTATTCAAAACCTTATGCAGATTCATCGGCTTCTTTGTTAAATTCATTCGTTTTTTGGGACTCATCAAATAATCCATATATTTGGCAGACTAAATTGCCTTATAATGATAAGAATCAAAAATCATCAATTTATAAAATTTCCACAACTTTAACTCCTATTCTAGAAATTGAAGATTCATCTTTGCCTTCTTTTTGTCCCGACAAGTCAAAATTGGCATTTGTCTCAAAATCAACAGTTTTTATTTACAATATAAATTCTTGGCAAAAAGTATCTTCACTTGAAGGTGAAAATATTGTTTCTCTTGCATGGAAAGATAACAATTCCATGTTTGTCGGTGGAGATAAAACAATCAAAAAATGGGATTTAACAAAAGCTACATATGAGGTAATTATGCTTTCATCTGTTTCAAATTCATATTGGGACAAATCAAGCAACAAAATAATTGCAGAAAATGGAGTCGATAGTTTTTATAATTATGATAAGCTTAAACATACATGGCAAAAAATAATTGTTGAGAATAATTTTCAAAAGCAAATTCAAAATGGATATTATCGTGTTTTTAATGGAACAACACAAAATGTTTTATTTGAAAATGCTTTATATATTCGCACATTATTTGGAGATGCAGTAACAAAACCGTTGTATAAAGAAAGTGTTGCTAAAGCTCCAGCTCCAAAAAAAGTGGCAATCGTATTTGATGCGTATGACAATGCTGACGGCTTGCCTGTAATTCTTTCAGTTTTAAAAAAATACAATTTGAAGGCAACTTTCTTTATTAATGGAGAATTTATTAAAAGATATCCTTCAGAAACTTATCAAATAGTAGTAAATGGACATGAATGTGCATCAATGTTCTTTTCAACTGCAACAATTACCGATGATTCTTTTATTATAGACGGTGATTTTATCAGAAGAGGACTTGCTCGAAATGAAGATGAATTTTTTCAGTGTACAGGAAGTGAATTGTCTCTTTATTGGCATGCACCGTATTACAAAACAGACTCTTCGATTATAGAAGAAGGAAGAAATGCTGGTTATGAATATATATCAGGAAACAGCTATATCAATACAGTCGAATTAAATAGTGGCATTGAACCACAAGAGATAATAACCAAATATTTTAATAATTTAGACAAAATGAAAAGTACAGTTTTTCCAATAACAATTGGATATGCTGGTGAGAATAAAATAAATCCACTGTATGATTATCTAAATTTGATAATTAAAACGCTTCTTGATAAAAATTGCGACATCGAAACAATAACAGGTCTTAAATCAAAATAATACCTTGTTGTTAAAAATGTATTAAATCGCTATAATTCTAGATTCATTATATTATTTTATGGAGCAATATTTATGGAAATCGAGAAAATGCGAAATATCGGTATTATGGCTCATATCGATGCTGGAAAAACAACAACAACAGAAAGAATCCTTTATTATACAAAAAAAATACATAAAATTGGTGAAATTGATGATGGTCAGGCGACAATGGATTGGATGACCCAAGAGCAAGAGCGTGGAATAACAATTTGTTCAGCCGCTACTACAACCTATTGGAACAATTATCAAATCAATATTATTGATACTCCAGGACACGTTGACTTTACCGCAGAAGTTGAGCGTTCATTAAGAGTTCTTGATGGTGCAATTGCAGTAATTTGTGCTGTTGATGGAGTTCAACCACAAACAGAAACAGTATGGAAGCAGGCAGATGAATTCAATGTTCCACGAATCTGTTTTATGAATAAAATGGATCGTATTGGTGCTGATTTTTTTGGTTCCATGGAAGATGTTCATCAAAAATTCGGTGCAGAAACATTAGCTTTGCAAATTC
>JAAZCS010000292.1 GCA_012513125.1 Treponema sp.
AGCAGAAGAAAACTGTGCAGTTATGGCAGCAAACGAATTAAAAGAATTCTTGGAATATGGAAACATTACAAACTCTGTAAA
Source organism: Treponema sp. (assembly GCA_012513125.1). Lineage (GTDB taxonomy): Bacteria > Spirochaetota > Spirochaetia > Treponematales > Treponemataceae > Treponema_D. The sequence continues at coordinate 82 of JAAZCS010000292.1, forward strand.
CTTCCCAAAGACAACAACAGACAACCCTATTCCAGAAGGTGGAACAAGATTGTGCATCAGCCACAAAAATATTCCTGATACAATTTCAAAGTTCACAACAATCTTAGGTGAAGCTAAATTGAACATTGCCGGCATGATTAATCAAGCCAGAGGTGATGTTGCATACAACATTATTGATGTAAATGGCAAAGTTGACGAAAATATTCTTTCAAAATTAGAATCATTTGAAGCTGTAACAAAAGTAAGACCAATTTATAACTAAGTTCTAATCAAATCTAATACTACCAACGACTGTTTCATCATTTGAAGCAGTCGTTTTTTTATTTCTAGGACTTCTTGAATCAATTTCATCTTCTAAAGATTTTGACGCTTTTCCAAGTAGTCCATTTTTTTCAACATTCAGCTGATTCTGTGCCTTTGGTGATACCAAAAAAGCAAAAAGACTTCCACATAAACCGCCAGCAACTTCAATTGCAACACCAAGCAAACCGTTTGATTTTTTCATGAATATTTCTTTTGCTACAAATAAGCCCAATATAAAAAGTGAAGATAAAGCAACTTTACCTTTTGAAAAATGAAGCATTATATTTAGAATTAGCATCATAAAAATAACTGAACTTACGCCATAAAATGATTCTTTTGCAAAGCATGCATTTAACACCGCTGAAAAAATGACAGATACAAAAGACATTATTCCTATAACAATTGAACCATATTTATCTTCAATATTTACTCCAACTAAAAGTATAAATATCAAATCACACAAAAAAGCAGATGGCTCTCCATGACCCAAAAAACATAAAACTAAACGTAAATATGACGTCGCATCTGTGAAATTAAACGGAAATGCACCATTTGAAGATGTCGGAGATACTAAATACGCTAAATTTAAACTATTTTTAAAGACATAAACATCAATTCCCATTACAAGAATTGATAATATAACAAACGAAACTGTAAATGGAGAATCAAAGGTTGCCTTTAAGTTGATTTTTTTCTTATTCATACTGATTATTATACATCATACATTGAAAACTTAGCAAATTATAAAATTATCATTTCCACATTAAACATTGAATTAAACCGAACTCTCTATTGTTCATGAATATGCTATTTTATATTGGATTCAAAAAAGAAATATGTTATATTTATTAGCATGGATGATACAAAAAAACAGATTGACAATGTAAAAAACAATATTATTGAAGACTCCTCAATACTTCCTCCTCCAGAAGAATCCGTTATTTTTTATAATGACGATTATACGGCAATGAATTTTGTTGTTGAAATTTTGATTTCAATTTTTAATAAATCGGAAGATGACGCAAATGATATCATGATGTCTATTCATTCAAATGGATCTTCTGTGGTTGGAACATATACTTATGACATTGCTGAATCAAGAAAAGCTTTAGCAATCAATACTGCAAGAAAAAATGGTTTTCCATTGAGGATAGAAATTGAGTAATCAAGATAATCCCGTTCAAGGTTCTGTAAAACAAATGAAGATAACTCCTCTACTTTCTGAAATTCTTTCAGAATCACTTTTATCAGCAAGGCAATCAAATCACGAATTTTTCACACCTGAACATATTTTGGTAATTGCATTAAAAAATGACCTTGTTTCACACATTCTTTTAGACTGCGGTGCTAATTCTGAACAGTTAAAGAATAACTTGATTGATTACTTAAACACAAAAATACCGACTATTCAAAATAATAAAGACAACAAATTCGTAAAAAGTCCTATTGAATCAAGTGGTTTCCAAGCAATTATGAACAGAGCAGTATTTCACTGCGTAATGAGCGACACAGATGTGCTTGATATAACAGATATTCTTGTAAGTATGTTGGAAGAAACAAAAAACTATTGTTCATACTATTTAAGATTAAGCGGTGTTGAAAAACTCAAGTTGTTAGAGGTTATCACAAGAATAAGGGGACCTAGACTTAGGGATTCTTCAAGACGAAATTCAAATATTCCAAATGAGAATATTCAACCTGATGGACTTGGTTCAAATAATGGTGGTGGCTTAAAACGATTCACAATTAATCTGACAGAAATGGCAAAAAACGGAAAATTTGTTGAATTGATTGGTCGCGAAGAAGAAGTTGAAAGAACTATCCAAGTTTTATGCAGAAGAACAAAAAACAATCCACTTCATGTTGGTGATGCAGGCGTTGGAAAAACAGCTATCACACAAGGACTTGCAAAAAGAATTGTTGACGGCAAAGTTCCAAACATACTAAAGGATTATTCAATTTATGGCTTGGATTTAGGACTTCTTCTTGCTGGTTCAAAATTTAGAGGTGACTTTGAAGAAAGACTTCATTCAATACTCGATGAACTCAAAACTAAGAAAAAATCAATTTTATTTATAGATGAAATCCACATGTTAATGGGAGCGGGAACAAATGGCTCATCCCAAATGGATGCGGCAAATTTATTAAAACCAATTCTTTCATCTGGAGAAGTAAAATTTATAGGTTCGACTACTTTTGATGAATATACAAAAACATTTGAAAAAGACAGAGCTTTAGCACGCCGTTTTCAAAAAATTGATATAAAAGAGCCAACAAAAGATGAAACTGTTAAAATATTGTTTGGTCTAAAGAAAAAATACGAAGAATTTCATAAAGTTACATATCAAAAGTCAGCATTAGAATATGCAGTTGATTTATCAATTCAATATCTTCCAGAAAGAAGACTTCCTGACAAAGCGATTGATATTATAGATGAATCGGGAGCATTTGCTCATATAATTTCTACAGGTGGATTTTTAGGCAAAATAAATAGAAAAGAAAAGTCGAATGAACTTTCTACGACACCAATGATTAATAAGAATATAATCAGAAGGGTAACAGCTAAAATTGCAAAATTACCAATTGAAGATGTGAATGGCAACGAAATCGAAAATTTAAAATCACTTAATGAACTTTTAAAAAAGCAGATTTTTGGACAAGATGAAGCTGTCGAAATTCTTACAAAAGCGATAAAACGTGCAAGAGTTGGATTTAGAGATCCCGACAAACCCGAAGCATGTTACCTTTTCGTCGGACCTACTGGATGCGGAAAAACTGAACTTGCACGAACTTTGGCCGAAACACTAAAAGAACCACTTTTACGCTACGATATGAGCGAATATCAAGAAAAACATACTGTAAGCAGACTTGTTGGCTCTCCTCCAGGTTACGTTGGCTTTGAAGAAGGCGGACAGCTTACAAAAGATGTTAGGCAGAATCCACATTCTGTTATTCTTTTTGATGAGATTGAAAAAGCCAATCCAGATATCTACAACATCCTTCTACAAGTTATGGATTACGGAAGTTTGACTGATTCACAAGGAAGAAAATCTGACTTCCGCTCTTGCATCATAATTATGACAAGTAATGCAGGTGCAAGGGACATGGAAAAAGGTGAGATCGGATTTGCCAGCTTAGAGTCAGATAACGATACCTCAATTTTAACAGACGCTGTAAATAAAGAGTTTTCACCGGAATTTAGAAATAGATTGGACGCAGTAATTCCTTTTAATCATTTGGATAAACAAATTACAAGAAAAGTTTGCGAGAAAGAATTATCAAAATTACAATCTAGAATGAATTCTAAAAAAATAAAATTAACTGTTACTGATGAATGTATTGATTTCTTAACGGAAAAAGGATATTCAAAAGAATTTGGCGCTAGAAATATGTCTCGAGAGATTGAAAACAGAATTGCGAATGAACTTGTAGATGAAGTTTTATTTGGTAGACTTTCTCATGGAGGAAATGTTAACGCTGATTGTAAAGAAGAAAAAATCACTTTTACTTTTAGTTGATTTCACAAAATGAAGAAATTTTTTACAAAGACAAAGAAAATTGCAATAGCTGTATTCTCCTCAGTCTATTTAATCGCTTTTGTATTTTTTCTAGTTTATAATTTTTCATATAAAAAGAATCCGCACAACAATAATTCAACATTCAGAAATTATCATGTAATGATTTTAGGAAAATATGAGAATGAACTCTTTTTACAACAAGTGTATGAGGGAGTTTTAAAATATAGTGATGACTATAATTCAATTTGTGAATTGTACGTCCCTCATTCAAAAGCAGAAGATGCATCTCTTAATTCAATGTTGGAATATGCTTCATTATTAAATGTTGACGGCGTCATCACATACATAAGTTCAGAAGAACAAATTACACCGCCTGTCCGGTCGGACGGAACAATTATTCCACTAATAACAATCGGTGAATATAATCCAAATATTCCCCAAGTTTCATTTATTGGAAACAGCTATTGGGAGCTAGGAAAAACTTTTGCTGACGAATCAATAACTTTTCTTCAAAATGAAGGAACAATTTTTGTAATTAACAATTCAACATCTTCCCTTTCATCCTTCAGCTCATTAATGAACAGTTTTCAATCCTCATTAAATTCAAATGAAAACATCTCGTACAATGTTCTAAGCGAGATTCCATCAGAAGAGGAAATAATTTCAATTCTTGACACTTATCAAAAACCACTTTTTGTTTGCCTAACAGAAGAAGACTCCTTGAATTTTGGACAAATTGTTTCTTATTTAGATAGAAAAGATGAAGTAAAACTAATTGGTTTTTGAAATAACGAGACTGTTCAACTTTATTACACAAAAGATATTATCAACATTTTAATTTCAGAAAATCCAGAAAAAATTGGAGAAGCTGCAATCACTGAACTATTTGAATATAGAAGAAAAGGATACGCAAACAGCTTTGCAACAGCCGACCTTCAGATTAAGAGAAAAATCAAATGAGAAATCTGAAAAAATTTTTCAATAAGTTAAGTCTTTCAATAAAAAATAAAAGCCTACGATGGCACATTATGGTTTGTGTCTTTATTTCTTTATTTTTTATGTTTATAGGTTTGATTCTTACAATCAGATTGAATTATTCTTCATTTAAAACATTAA
>JAAZCS010000293.1 GCA_012513125.1 Treponema sp.
GTCTATACTTCGTAATTGAATTGTGAGAAGTAAGATTAATCTTGCAAAGCAATTCAAAATTGGATGACAGAGCAAACATTAGTCTTATAAAAAAAGGACGGATATTTATGAAACAGAAAGAAAATAATGTTGAATTACAAACAGTTCTAAAAAAGAAATCTTTTTGGACAAGAATGAAGGAAGAGCGATATTTGCAGATTATGGCAATCTGTGGTGTAGTTTGGATGATAATTTTTAATTATGTTCCAATGTATGGCATTTTAATCGCGTTTAAGAAAAACTTTTACATAACAACTCCTTTGTTTAGTAAACAATTTCTTTCATCTCCATGGGCTGCAAGTGGAGGATTTCAACAGTTCATCAATTTTTTTCATGATGAAGAATTTTGGAGCATTATGACGAATACTTTGGGAATTAGTTTGTTAAAACTTCTGATTAATTTCCCTCTTCCAATAGTTTTTGCACTTTTATTGAATGAAGTAAAAAACGCAAGATTTAAAAAAGCAGTTCAAATTATTTCTTATTTGCCACACTTTTTATCATGGGTTGTAATTGGTGGAATATTGACTACCTGGATGGGGGAATCTGGTTTATTCAATGAAATATTAATCAAATTAGGTGTTGAAGAAACAGGTAAGTCATTTTTGGCATATCCTGAATATTTTTGGGGAATAGTAGTTATTTCAGATTTATGGAAAGAGCTTGGTTGGAGTGCAATTATTTATCTTGCGGCAATTTCTGGAATAGATCAAGAGATGTATGAAGCTGCTAAGGTTGATGGTGCAAGCCGTTGGAGACAAATATGGTCTATTACATTGCCATCAATTGCAGGAACTGTAACCATAATGTTTATTTTGGCAGTTGGAGGACTTCTTAATTCTAATTTTGATCAAACATTTGTTTTGTGGAATCCATTAAATGCACCAAGAAGTAATGTAATTGATATTTATACATATACAACAGCTATGAGAAGTATGAGATATTCATATGCTTCGGCAATTGGTTTATTCAAATCTGTAATTGCATTTATTTTACTTTTTATTGCAAACAGAATTACTAAAAAACTTAATGACACTTCATTGTTCTAGAATTAGGAGAAAAAAGATGAAAAATAAAAGAAATATGAATTTTGGAGATATTTTTATTGGTATATTAATGCTTTTGATATGTTTTTTAGCACTGTATCCAGTTTGGTATACGATAATTATCTCGTTTAATGATTCTTCTGATGCTATGCGCGGTGGTATTTACTGGTTTCCACGAAAATTCAGTTTAGAAAGCTATAAAACAGTTTTTCAAGATCAATCAATTTTGCGTGCTTTTGGAATAACTATCTTGCGTACTGTTATTGGAACTTTATGTAGTGTTTTCTTTACAGCAATGGTTGGTTATGCATTTTCAAAAAGCCATATCAAGTTTAATAAATTTTACAGAATAATGGGAACGATAACAATGTTTTTTGGTGGTGGACTTATTCCATATTTTATTACCATTAAGAATCTTGGTTTATATGATAATTTTTTGACGTATATTATTCCAAGTTTGTTCAGTTTTTATAACATGATTATTTTTATGTCCTTTTTTAAGGAATTGCCTGTTGGTCTTGAAGAATCAGCAAAATTGGATGGAGCAAATGATTTTTTCATATTTATCAGAATCATTATTCCCTTATCTGCTCCGGTAATAGCTACAATCGCTTTGTTTAATGGTGTTTGGCATTGGAATGATTATTTTACGGGTGTTATGTATATCAATAAAGCTGAATTGCAGCCTATACAAACTTACTTATATCGAATTGTTGCAAGTGCTAGTGCTTCAAAATCTGTAGTTTCGATGCCTGCTGGAATTGCTGCACAACAAGTCAATTCAACTTCTGTAAGACTTGCAACTATGGTTGTAACAACTGCCCCAATTGTATGTGTATATCCATTCTTACAAAAATATTTTGTAAAAGGAATGATGATTGGCTCTATTAAAGGTTAGTAATTAATTTACGAATCTTTATAAAAAAATAAAAAATTAAGATAGAATTAATTCTTAGGAGGAATTATGAAAAGAGCAAAGACTTTAGTAACTGGAGTAATGATTGCTTTATTGGCAACATCTAGTTTATTTTATTTGTCATGTTCAAACAAAGGTGACAAAAATGGTATAGCCATAGGGTCTGCAAGTGAACCAGGATGGAAAGCAAATGCTGACAAACCAATAAAATTCGACTGGTACATCAATTTTAGCTGGTTTGCACGTCATTGGGGCGATTCAAAAGTTTCAAAATACATTACAGAAAAAACTGGTGTTGATGTAAACTTTATTGTTCCTGCTGGTAGTGAAGCCGAAAAGCTTAATGCGATGATTGCAGGTGATGCACTTCCTGATTTAATTACTTTGGGTTGGTATGAAGGTCAGATTCCTCTGATGATTGACGCAGGTCTTGTTGAACCGCTTGATAAACTTGCAAAAGATTATGATCCATATTTCTTTAAAGTAGCAAATCCAGACAAAATTGGTTGGTATACAAAAGAAGATGGTCATGTATATGGTTATCCAAACGCATCTTTTACTCCAACAGATTATAAGAATTATGCTGGAAAACTTACATCGAATGACACATTCCTTGTTCGTAAAGATATGTATGAAGCAATTGGTAGCCCAGATATGTCAACGCCAGATGGTTTTCTTGGAGCTCTAAGAGCAGCTAAAGAA
>JAAZCS010000294.1 GCA_012513125.1 Treponema sp.
GGAACCATCACGTCAATCGGGCACGGATGCATGATCAACGAATTGAAGGCGTAATATCCAATTGGAGAGATCGGCTAAAGGATTTAAGCTAGCTCTTTTACAGAGAGTATATTTTCATGTGTTTGGACCTCAACTTTTGTTACAAACTTCATTACGATTCAACAGCGTGCCAGAAAGACTGCAGAGATTACGATTTTTGGACAGTTGTCGGAGTTTGTAGAGTAGATTAACTTCAAATTTAACGTGATGTTACTCCGCTAAGAATCCCCAGAAGAAGGGTAATTATGAAGAAAGAAAAACCGGATGACTATTTCAATAATGGAGAATTTGAAATTGCTCGATATGGTAAACACGTTAGTATGAAAAACATAATGAGTAAAACACAGCAAGAGTCATACATTAATAAACTCGCTTCCTCTTATGATGGTATTAAAGATGAAATTGACAAATTAGTAATAAAGATAAGAGAGAAAGTCACATCTTGTGATCCTGTTTTATTACTTTCATTTGCAGCTGACCGTGTTTTCCAAAACATGCTCGGAAAATCCTCAGAAATACAAAGTGGTAGTGACGATTTTGGGATTCAAAGAATGACAGAATATATTCAAAGTGTTTTGGTCTCTTCTCCAAACAAGTATGTTGTATCAGATGAAGAAAATGATTCCAGCGAGCTGTTCTTTTCAATTCAAGAAGATATTGATGAACTATATAGAAAAATAAATACTTTCTATATGTCATGGGGAATGTGTATACGAGATAAGCACCCGGAATGGGAAAAGTATGCTTCGACTCTCATGGAAGCTCAGTTTCGTTTTCTTGTCAGAGGACAACGTTATCAAGTGTTTGAAATAGAATACTTCGAAAAATTGCTTATTCCTCACGATAATATTTTTCGGCAACTTTTTAGCATATCAGCGGCTGACATTGTTGAAGGGATTAGTAAATTGCAGTATTCATTGTCTCAGGGGAAAGCAGCTGCATTAAATAAATTAGTGGAAATGTTTGATGATTTTTGTGAGAATGCAGGAGACGATCCGGAGAAATACATAGAAAACAAGCGAGAGGATCCCTACACATTATTTAATGATATTTTCGGAACCCAATTGCGAAATGTTGTTGAAGTTACCGGATGGAATGAGAGATTTATTGAAGAACTATCATATGGTCTTAATCAAGATGTTTGCTTTTTTGCACCATCTGAATTTTCCGGGTGGCCAATAATTGATTTGCCAGTCCAAAAAAGACCATTTATTAAAATCTCTGACAAATACTACTGCTTCGATTATTATACGTTTATGGATAACATATACAGAATAATTCAAAAGACTGTTAAGCGGTTGGATGAAAGTTATCTGTGGGCGGATATTCAGCAGGAAACTAGTGAAAACATGGTGGCAGATGTATACAAACAATTACTTCCAGGATGTGTCATATATCAAAATAATTATTATCCAATAAATAAATCGTGGAACAGAGCCGCTGAAAATGATTTGCTCATTCTATATGCGGGGGTATTAATCATTGTCGAAGTTAAAGCGGGATCCTTTATATATACCGCACCAATAACTGATTTTGAATCTCATATTAAATCTTATAAGTCGCTAATTGAAAAAGCAGACTGGCAATGTCAGCGGACATATGACTACCTTTTTTCTGAAAAAAGCCCGCAAATCTATGGCCAAGATCACAATCCAAAAACTCAAATTGAAATGAACAAAATTGTTGATGTCTTTATGATGACAGTAACAATTGATAATATAAATGATTTTGCTGCAAAAGCAGAGAAATTGAGCTTCTTGAACCTTAAGAGCAAAGCAATAAGCTTGTCGATTGATGATTTGATGGTTTATAGAACATATTTTGATTCTCCATTAATATTTCTTCATTATCTTAAGCAACGCAGAGCAGCAACACAAGAAGGAAAAATTGCACTTAATGATGAACTTGATCATTTAGGGATGTATATAAAACATAATTGCTATTCTCTCCAAGTTGCAGAAATTCCTCAAAACACGCTTTCTAGTTTTTTCGGATATCGAGAGGAACTAGATGAGTATTTTAGTAAATTATACCATCCAAAACTTCTTCCCCAAAAGCCTATAAGAGAACTTCCTGAACTATTTGAGCAAATACTTGATTTTCTTGAAACTGCTGAAGCTGATAATAAAATTGAACTTTCAAATTATTTGTTGGATTTTTCTACAGACGCAAAGGATCAATTATGTAAGAAAGTTGCGGCAGCATTAGAAAGAGAGAAACAGACAAATGGAATTATTGCTATTCACTCAGGTGGAACTGGAATGTTTTTACGATATACTTGTTTTGTAAATCAACCAGGGATACAGGCATATTCTGATGAAAAAAAACGTAAACATGCTTTGTCATCGCTTGTGAGAAATACTGAATCTGATAGAGCAATTTTAGATATATATTTTGAAAATGATAGTTTCAAAAAAATATCTTATCAAAGACTATTTCCTGAAACGGTTTTGCCAGATGAATACATTGAACTTATGTCGTTGGGTGAAGAAATTGCGATGATAAGAGTTGAAAGAGCACAACATAAATTTCCTGGTAAGATTGGACGGAATGATTTGTGCCCATGTGGAAGTGGCAAAAAATTCAAGAAATGCTGTGGAAAGTGATGCAAACTAAAGGACTGACAAAATACATAGCGAAATAAACTAGTTACATGTGCAGGAATTACTATGAATGATAATATAAGATACTTTTGTTTTGAGAGATAACCAAATTGAATCGGATCGTCAGCCACCTGGTGAAAACTCTCATTGAGTTCCTGCAATCAATTCGTTTAAACTGTAACAAAATGCATAACGGCCTCGTTTTCGCGGAAATTTTGTTAGACTTTAAATTGTAAATCCGTTACAGTTCAAATTGTAATTAAACAACAGGCGCATCCGATTTCATCAAGACACCC
>JAAZCS010000295.1 GCA_012513125.1 Treponema sp.
AAGAAACTAGAACAATCTGCTTGCCCTGATTCATAAGATTTTCGCATTGACGAGCAAAGTTTTGCATAAAAACTAAGTTCGCCGTTCCGTCAGGTTTTGAAAGCGTATTACTTCCAATTTTAATTACAATTTTTCGAGCATTTTTAATGGCTTTTGCAATATTGATTCCGTTGGTTGTATCTTCTAAAACTGTGTTCATCGAATTTGTCCGTCTCCATCAATTAAATATTTTGTTGTAGTAAGAGCTTTTATGCCCATTGGACCTCTTGCATGAAGTTTTTGCGTGCTGATTCCAAGTTCTGCACCAAATCCAAATTCGCCACCATCTGTAAATCTTGTTGAACAATTAACATAGATACATGCTGCATCAATTTCTGATTGAAAAGATTTAGCATTTGAACGGTTGTTTGTGATAATAGATTCTGAATGTTTTGTATTATGCGAGTTAATATATTGTATTGCTTCAGAAATTGAAGAAACTTCTTTTAGGGTGCAATCAAAATCTAAGAATTCGAAACCATAATCTTTTTGTTCTGCTTTTACAACAGGAACATTTGTTTTTGAAAGAACATTAAAACAATTTTCGTCTGCGTGAAATGTTACTTTTTTCTGAAATTTTATAGCAAGTGCATTTAAAAATTCGTTCAGAACATTTTTATGAATAAGAATACATTCGATTGAATTGCATGCTCCAGGACGTTGTGTTTTTGAATTATATGCGATATCTACTGCCATGGAAATATCTGCTGATTCATCAACGAAAAGGTGGCAGACTCCAGCTCCAGTTTGGATTACTGGGATTTTTGCTTTTTCAATTACAGAATTAATTAATTTTGCACCGCCTCTTGGTAGCACAACATCAATTTTTCCAACAGCTGAAAGAATTTGATCAACTTCGTCGTGACTTTCGCAAGGGGCTAATTCAATTGCTTCAGGAATTCCTTCTGCTTTTTGGTTTGAAAGCCCCTGCTTAATAATTTTTACAAGAATTCTATTTGAATTTATTGCAGAAGAAGAACCACGTAATAGAATAGAATTTCCACTTTTATAGGCAAGGCAAAATGCATCAACTGTAACATTTGGGCGACTTTCGTAAATAATTGCTACTGTGCCAATAGGAACTCTTACTTGCCTGATAGTCATTCCGTTTGGTGTTTTCCATCCTAAAATTTCTTCACCAATTGGATCTGTTTGTGAAATTACAATTTTAATACTATTTATAATATCATCGATTTTTTTGTCATCTAAAGATAATCTTTCAATGAGAGAATCAGATGTTCCTTTTTGTTGTGCTACTTTTACGTCTAAAAGATTTGCCTGTAATATTGCTTCACGATTTTGTTGAATAGCTGAAATAACAGATGAAAGAGCTTTGTTTTTCTGTAAAGCATTCTGATTTGCTAATTTTTTAGTTCCTTCATGTAATGAATCTGTAATTTTAATTATATCCATAATAATCCTCGATATTTAAAACAAAAAAACCGGAACATAAAAGCCCCGGTTCTTGCATATATTAGTAATTTGCAAGGAAATACATTCCTAAAATCATAGAAATCCGGCACTTTTCATTTGTCCAATCAGTTTTGGGAGGAAGATTTGAGATGTACCACCAGAAAATACCAAATTCAGGGTCAATTCTTAATGTGTATTCGTTAAAATCAGTTGAATCAGTATTCTGTCCAAACATCAAAGAAACAGCCTTATTGATTATTTGTAAAAAAGAAGAATATTCATCTTGCCAAGAAAATCCATCTTTTGAAAGAAAATGATTTAATTGATAAAGAAGAGTATCTTTTGTGCCAATATCTGCTTGTTCAACCCAAGTTTTTTGAATTAAAAGAGTAAGATTGTTTCTGAAACTTAAAATTAATTTTTTAGTATCGCTTTCTGATAAATTTGATAGCGATTTATTATAACCAAAAGCAGTTGCAATTGTGTCTACAAAACTACTGTAATTTTCAGTAGAAGTTAAAAAGTCTGATAATGCAGAAATTGTTGATGAGTCTAAAAATTCCGAAATTAGTTCGTTTGCTTTTACTGTTGACATATAGGAATAATAGTTTTTTATTATAAATTTTTCAAGTAGCTACAAAGTATTAATAATACTTAATATATGTAGATTTATTAAATATCTGAATTGTGATAGAGTTAAAATATGAATGAAAATTTAATTACTATTCAAAATTGTCGAATTGAAAATAAAAATAAAATCGTGATAGAAAACTTCTCGTGGAAAATGAAATCAAAAGAAGCGTGGTTAGTTATTGGTCCTAATGGTGGGGGAAAAGCAGATTTTATAAATGCTTTAGCTTCATCTGAAAAAATTATTCCAAATACAATGAAAAATGATGGAGACAACGGTGCTTCGATATTTTCATCAACATTTGATAATTCTGTAGAAATTGTTTCATTGGAAAAAGCCGCTTTATTGATAGAAGAAGAGCGTGCTAATGATGAAAGTGAATATATTGAAGGCGGAGTTGATATCGGAAGAACAGGGAGAATCTTTATTGCAGAGGGAGTATGTGGAAAAATTAAGAAAAATGAACCTTTGCCTGATATTGTTCGTAAAATTGAAGCATATCCTGCTATAAAACTATGTGGTGTAGAAAAGATTCTTGATAGGGGACTAAAATATATGTCTACAGGAGAGATTCGTCGCACTCTTTTGGCAAGGGCTTTAGTTTCTGGAAAAAGATTAATTATTTTAAGCGATCCTTTTGCCGGTTTAGATGTTGAAAGTAGAACTGTTCTTCTTGATTTTTTTACTACACTTGTTGGTAATCAGGGAAAAGAAAATTCTGGTAGCGAATATCCACACATTCTTTTGAGTATGGAACGATGGTATGAAATTCCAGATTCAATTTCAAACGTAATAGAATTTAGAGAAAAAGATGTTTCTTTCTGTGGAACAAGAAGCGACTATGAAAATCTTCTCAAAGAAAAAGAAATATCTCAGTCTAAAGTAAAGGAAACAGCAAGAAAAGATTTTTCAGAAGAATTGCAAAAAACAATTAGAGAAACAGAAGTTCTTCATCAAGCTGATTGTGAAGAAAAAGAAGTTCTTATTGAAATGAATCATGTGAATGTCGGATGGGATAATCATAAAGTTTTAAGTGACTTAAATTGGAAGCTTGTAAAAGGTGAACATTGGTTGATAAGAGGACCAAACGGCTCTGGAAAAACTACTTTTCTGGAATTAATCAGTGGCGATAATATGCAGGTTTTCTGTAATGATGTCAGACTTTTTGGAAAAAAACGCGGAAGTGGTGAATCAATTTGGGACATAAAACAGAAAATGGGTATTGTTTCATATCGGTTGCATGTTGAATACAGAAT
>JAAZCS010000296.1 GCA_012513125.1 Treponema sp.
CAAAAAGTCCTTAACTACATCGTAGACCTCTTTTTTATTTTCGGTGTCTGTATAAATAATATTTGCTTTAGCACCCAAACAAAAATCAATAAGTTTCAGAACAGTTGTTTTTCCAACATTATTTCCTGTTGATTTTGAATCATCAATGGGGGTATCATCAATAATTAGGTTAAGTCCAGAACTAAATTCTATATCACGAATAATCTCTGTAGGACTTGATATTATAAGTCTTTTTATGAACATAGTTCAACATACCCCCCTTCGTTAATTTGTGCCACCTCAATTAAATATAACCAGTCAAGGCATAAGATGAAAGTAGGAAATGACATACTATTAGCATCTTTTATTCTTTGATATAGATTTATAATGGGTTGTTTGTCTTTTTTTTGTAGTTCGTTAAGGACTAATGCACCATTATAATATATACTTAATTCTGGGTGAATATTATCTGGTAACAACATAATCATAGCCCTCCGGATTCTTAAATATTTTACAACGAATAAAAGCATCAACTACAAGAATTGATACACACATCTCTAATTCTTCATATGGAATTTCTATGTAATTTTTACTGCTTTTTATCAATTCAACTACACTATCAATTATAGAAAAGAAAATTTCATATGGTTCTTGTGTATTTACTATCAGCTTATTGTACTGCTTTCTCATGACAGACAACACAGAAAGGCTTTTGTTTGCTCCTTGCTTATCAAATTCTTTGTACTTCTCATCTAATTTGCTGTAATAAACTTTATAATCATCTATGGTAGGTTGTACAGCGAGCAAATCATTGAATTCAATTTTTCTTAATATTTCAAATGGATTGATTTCTGGAGAGTCAGCCACCACAGACAAATTTTCTTTTGATAATATATTGATAATGGAAGCCAGATTTGTATCTACCTTAACCATATCAATATTTTTCCCAAGTTCATCTCTGATAAATTCATATAACTCTCGTTGATTTTTTATCTGTAAATTTAATACCAAATTCAGCAAAGATTTAACATCATATATATCATCATCTGGTGAAAATATTGCACTATAAGGATTCTTAAAAGTATTAGATCTCAATTTATCTGCATCGCCAGCAATTGCAATAAACTTAAAATTATAACCGGGATAGTCTTTAAAAATTTTCTTTGCCAAAGAATTTTCAACTTTCTGTTTGGTACAAGTTGATGAGACTTGAGCTATAATTTTGTTTTCCTCATCAATTAAATCTATTCCTTCTGTATTTTGTTTTATAACATTGATGTTTTTTAAGTTGCATTTCAGCAGTTGGCTTATAAGCTCTGCAAAAAAAGTTTCTGAATATATATTTAAGTCTAATAAATTAATTTTTCCACGAATTTTTATACGGTAAGACAATGTATTTAATTCTTGTTCTATGTAGTTAAAATAATTGCTACGGTTCATCATTGTTCCTCCCGTTCAGGAATTCTTTTATCAATAAAAAGCAAATAAGTGTCAATATTTAACGCATCAGCAATTTTCTGTACGTTGTCTAAATCAATACTTCGTTTTTCTCGTTCTATAGCACTGATATAAGTTCTATGCAATCCCGCTTTTTCAGCAAAAGCCTCTTGCGAGAGACCTCTTTCAGTTCTATACTTTTTTACGTTATTCGCAAAAACTTTTACTATATCCATGATTGCACGTCACCTCAAGAATAATTTTATTTCATCGAACACAATAAGTCAACATACAATAAGTCACGTTATTACAATAATGGAGGGAGGAGCCATTCATCTGCTAGGTCGTGGATGCTCAAAATTAATCAATAATTTGCCGTATGGATCAGTATCTATCAGAAGAACTTTTTTGCCCGCTTGTACCAGTCCTATGCCTAAATTGGTACAAGTGGTTGTTTTGCCAACACTACCTTTTTGCATGGCGATGGCGATTACTTTTGCGTTCAAGTTTTTGTTCCTCCTTTTGATTTTGGGTATAAAAAAGGAGCTAGCTGTTAAAAGCTAACTC
>JAAZCS010000022.1 GCA_012513125.1 Treponema sp.
AGACTTGATTTTGCAGTTCAACAATATCCAAACCATATTGATTTTCCTCAAACAGAATCGATTGAAAATGAACAAAGTGCAAAAGTAACAGCTATTTTTTCAGCAAAAGATATTCGCTATGCAAGAGATGTCAGTTTTGCTTGTAGAACGTTTTATACAGCAGGAAGAGCTGTTCCTTGGATGAATTCAATTTTAAAACCACTGAAAATTTATCCATCAAGATTCTTTGCAGATTTTGCGGAATGGCAAAGATGTAATAATTGTGGATATAAAAACGGTTTTAATCCAGAAAATGAAGATAATAAAGCTATTGAAAAAATGCAATTATTGTTTTTGGAACAGAAATACGAAGAAAAAAATATTAGCGATTTAATGCCACTTGTACGGGATATTGTAAAGATTAATGGTGCAATGGCAAGGCTTTGTGGCGAAGGTGAAGAATCAATCATAGAAACTTCATACAATCCAGATGATTTATTTGGACCTGAATGTTTGGATGTAGAATCATTCTTTGAGAATGTCTGCATGGAACATAGTAAAGTTCGGATTTATAATAATGAAAACAATCCAGATTATATAATATTATAGAGGTAGCACTTATGCCACATATTACAATTCAAATGTATCCTGGAAGGGATGATGAAACAAAGCAAAAATTGGCTGATGAAATAGTAAAAACTGCTAGTGAGCAACTTAATCGCGGAAAAGAACATTTTTCTGTTTCAATTGAAGATATTCCTCAAGAGGAATGGAAAGAAAGGGTCTATAACAAAGTAATCGATCCAAATAATAAAGAAGTTTTTGTAAAACCTGGTTACTAAATGTCTCAGAAAATAGAAATAAGATGTAGTGAAATAATTAGATTGGATGATTTTTTACGGAAATACTTTGAAAGCAATATGCAATCTTTGTTGGATAACGCTGGTAAAAATGATTTTGAACTTTCAAATGGAAAAATTAGGCGTTTTATTATTTCAGGTTCTGTTAGTGTAAACAAAAAACAAATCAGACGACCAGCTTTTGAACTTAGAGGAAATTCTTTTATAAGTTTTGATTATGATCAAGATAAATTCTTTTATGAAAAACAGCCTGATGATATAAAGTTTGAAGTTTCTGATAAAGATATCTTATTTGAAGATGAAAATTTAATTTTTGTGAATAAGCCTTCTTCCTTTCCTGTGGAACAAACAATAACTGGAAATAGAGATAATTTGCATGATTCTGTGGTGAAGTATTTATGGAACAGAAATCAATCTCTTAGAAATCCTCCTTATGTTGGAATTGTTCATAGATTAGATAGAGAAACTTCGGGAGTTATTCTTTTTACAAAAACAAGGGCAATAAATAAAGATATTCATGATTTATTTGAAAATCATAGCTTTGAAAAAGAATATTATGCAGTTGTAAGGCAAAATAATAAAATAAAAGTTGGCGATAATTTTACGGTTGAAAATTATATAGGACGAGTTAGCAAGAAGACACAAGCTGGCAAATGGGGTAGTGTTAGTGAGCAAAATGGAGGACAGTACGCAAAAACGGAATTTAGAGTCCTTGAAAATTGCAAAATTAATGGTGCTAATTGTCTTGTTGTTTGCTGTAAACTATTCACGGGGCGCACTCATCAGATTAGGGTTCATTTAAGCGGATTGGGGCTTCCTATTGTTGGTGATGAATTATATGGTGGTTTTAAAAGCAACCGAATGATGTTGCACGCTTATAAACTGAGTTTTATTCATCCAATAACAAAAAAAGAACTAGTAATAATTTCAAAATGTCCATTTTATGAAAAAAAATAACAAAATGTTCAAATTTTATTGACGAATTTCATAGGAAATTAGTATTTTAAATATAACTATAATAGAAAAAAGAAACACTTTTGAAGGACAATATGGCAAAAGAAAAAGTTGAAAATCAGAAAGAAACAAAAGAGAATCAAACTGAAAAAGAAACAAAAACTGATGAGAATGTAGAAAATTCAGACGCATCTGTAAAAGTGGATGAAAATTCTGCATCGGAAGAAAAAGGAGAAGAATCAAAAGAAGAAATTCTAGAGTCTAAAGTTGCGGATTTGGAAAAAGAAAACGCAGATTTGAAAGATCAGCTTTTACGACGTGCTGCAGATTTTGATAACTACAGAAAGAGAATATTAAAAGAAAAACAGGATACTTTTGATTATGCAAATGAGAATCTTTTAAGTGATTTGCTCGACAGTCTTGATAATTTTGATAGAACTGTTGATGCTGCTGCCAGTGCACAAGATGTGAAGTCTATTGTTGATGGAATCAAAATGATTAACAAGAATTTAGTTAATATTCTTGAATCAAAATATAACTTGGTTGGATATGGTTCTGCCGGAGATATATTTAATCCAGATGAACACGAAGCTATTGGAAGAGTTCAGAATCCTGATGCAAAGGAATCAACTTTAAAAGAAGTTTATCTAAAAGGGTACAAAATTAAGGATAAAGTTATTCGCCATGCAAAAGTCATGGTGGAAACACCTAATGAATAAAAAAGGTTAAGAGGAAGGTAAATAAAATGGGAAAAATTATTGGTATTGACTTAGGAACAACAAACTCTTGTGTAGCCGTTATGGAAAATGGAGAACCAGTTGTAATTCAGAATTCTGAAGGTGGTCGTACAACTCCATCTATTGTTGGATTTACTTCTAAGGGAGACAGAGTTGTTGGTGCTCCTGCAAAAAATCAAATGGTTACAAATCCAAAGAATACAGTTTATTCTGTAAAAAGACTTATTGGACATAGATTTGGCGAACTTCAAGGGGAAGCTACAAAACTTCCATATAACGTTGTAGATAATGGTGCTGATGTTCGTGTAGAAATTGACGAGAACGGATCAAAAAAGCAATATTCACCACAGGAAATTTCTGCATTTATTCTTCAAAAAATGAAGAAAACTGCTGAAGATTATCTTGGTCAGGAAGTTACAGAAGCTGTTATTACAGTTCCAGCTTATTTTAATGATGCTCAGCGTCAGGCAACAAAAGATGCCGGTAAAATTGCTGGTCTTGATGTAAAAAGAATTATCAACGAACCAACAGCTGCTTCTTTGTCATTTGGTTTTAATAAAGATCAAGCTAAGGAAAAAACTATTGCAGTTTACGATTTAGGTGGTGGTACATTTGATATCTCTATTCTTGAATTGGGTGACGGTGTTTTTGAAGTAAAATCAACAAATGGTGATACTCATCTTGGTGGAGATGACTGGGATCGTGTTGTTATTAATTGGCTTATAGATGAATTTAAGAAAGATACAGGTATTGATTTGTCAAAAGATTCAATGGCTATGCAACGTTTACGTGAAGCTGCTGAAAATGCAAAAATCAATTTGTCAAATCAAACAACAGCAGATATCAATCTTCCATTTATTACAGCTGACAGTACAGGTCCAAAACACTTACAGAAATCATTAAATCGTGCTCAGTTTGAACAAATGACTGAATCTTTGTTTGAAAGAACAAAAGAACCATGTCGTAAAGCTTTGAGTGATGCAGGTTTGTCTGCTGATAAAATTGATGAAGTACTTTTAGTTGGTGGTTCATCACGTATGCCAAAAGTTCAGGAAGTTGTAAAGGCAATCTTTGGAAAAGAAGGTAGTCGTGCTG
>JAAZCS010000297.1 GCA_012513125.1 Treponema sp.
ACTTTACACTGATATTCAGTGATATAGTCTCTCATTGATTTACTACTATCAATTTGAATTTCTCCTGATTGCAAATCATGTAATAAAAGTTTTGCATATTTTTGTTCTTCTTGTGATAATGCTGCAAAAGATTTATGCAATTCTTCTAATGTCTTTTCTTTTGCCACCTCATCACCAGCAGTTAAGTTTTTAATAAACAACTTAAACTTTGAATTCATATAATCATCATCAATTGAATCTGTTTGAATTTCAGTAATATGAGTATCAATATCAAATGGAGGAATTGGTTTATTAGATCCTGGTCCTAAAACAAACAATTCTTTATATCTTTGTACTAAAGTGTAATAAGTTTTTTCATCTAAATTAAGTTTAATTATTTTAACAGTTCCGTCGGCTTGTGGGAATTCATATGTATCTTGTTTCCAAGTGATTCCTTGCATTTTTGCCGAGTCTAAATAAGCATTTAATTCGGAGAATGTCTTTGCAAATTTCTTTTTCCAATTATCATCTTCATAATTTTTTGAAAAGTCATTTATTCCTACCGACTTAAACAAATATTTAATATCTTCATATTTTACATTTATCTGCTCAATATTCTTATCAAGCTTATCAACGAATATACCAAATGGAATATTACCAGAATAATCATTTACTGCTTGCTCTAAGTTCTTTTCCATTGTGTGAGGATATCTATACCAAACAATAGTTCCATGTGGTTTATCAGGGCCATAAATACGATTTGTTCTAGAGATAGCTTGAATAAAATTCTTGCCTTGCATAACTTTATCCAAATATAAAGTATTTACCCATTTAGAATCAAAGCCCGTAAGCAATTGGTCAACAACTATGACAATATTCAAAACATCTTTTTCTTCAATGTTTAGGTATGGTTTTTTATGGGCTAGCCTAGCACAAGCATCTCTTTTAAAACTTGAATAACTACCAATATCATACTTATTGCCAAACATTGATTCATAATCTTTAAGTATTTCGGTGATACCATTCATTTTTGTAATAGATTTACTACCATTATTATCGCTAGGATCGAATATTGCCGTAAACGTAATTTTTAACTTCTTTTCGCTTATTTTCTTTTTGAATAACCCATAATAAGTTATTGCTTCAAGAATAGAACTTGTTGCAAATATAGCATGAAATTTTGATGTAACACTTCTTACAGCCCAGTTATCCAATATATCATCAACTACGGCTTCTTCGTGTTTTGATGTTTCATATTGTGATTTAGGAATAAACTCTTCAATTTCAGTCATAGGACATTTTTTAGAAGTCTTATTCATGTAATAAAGGAATATATCTTTTTTTGCTGAATTAGTCATTGCATCAGCGACTGATGAAGAGTTGGATTCGCCTAAGCCAACTTGCTCACGAAGGTCTTTATCTGCAAAAGTGCATACTTTATATGGATCAAATCCTAAAACATTTTTATCTCTAATGCCATGAACAATTGTATATCTATGAAGTTCATCACCAAAGATATCAGCTGTATTATCATGGTCAGGTGTTCCTGTAAAACCAAAATAAATAGCATTAGGGAATGTTCTCTTAATATCTTGATGCATATCGCCATTTTGGTCACGATGGCATTCATCAATTATAAATACAATGTGCTTTGATTGAATTTTCTCTAAATCTTTTGTTTTAATATTTCCTTCTTCTTTGATACGGCTCATTTTTTGAATAGAAGTAACGATCAAGACATCACTTGAAAAGTCACTCTTTAACTTAGAAATTAATACCTGCGTATCTTCAGTGGCTTGAACAGACTCGGATGGATCGGCAAAGTTTCTATAATTGATAAGAGATTGGTCACCAAGTTCAACTCTATCAAGTAGAAATACTACCTTGTTGGCATCTTTAGAGTTTGCAATTAACTGTGCGGCCTTAAATGATGTCATTGTTTTACCTGAACCCGTTGTATGCCAAATATAGCCACCATGTTGGTTACTCTTTGTCCAATTTGTCTTTGCTACTTTAGCAGAAATGGATGCTGCTGCAAAATATTGATAACTTCTCATTACCTTTAATATTCCATCGGAATCATCTGGAATAGTATAAAAACCAACCATTTCGTGCGCCATAGGAATAGACAAAACACTAGTGGTAAACTCTTTCCAATCATGAACAATCTCGTTATTATAGTTTTCCCAATGGAAAAAGAAATTAGGATTAAATTTTCCATAAATTCCTGGATTAGCAAAATATACTGCATCTTCTGGATTCATTGCAACAAATATTTGAACTAATGAAAAAATACCTGTAAACACTCCATTAGCCATATACTTCTCAATTTGTACTTCAGCATGAGAGATAGGTACACCTGTTTTCTTCAATTCGATATGGAAAAGAGGCATACCGTTGATAAGTAGCATTACATCACCACGACGAGCAGGATAAACAGAATTGTTAGTCTTAAATTTAGGTTGTTCTACAATTTGGTATCTGCTTTTACCGCCTGCAATTTCCATCCTATCGTAAATCTTCAAACTTACATTCTTTGCAAAATGAAGCTTATCATCAGGATTATCACGAGTAATGGATACAGTTTTTCCGTTTATAAAGTTGTTCAAAGAGAGAGATGATTTCAAGGTGTTAACTTGGATGAGTATTTGATTCATTTCCCCGTCAGTTAATGGACAACCATTCAAAACATCTTTTTCTTTGTTACTATTGAATAGAATTTCCGACCAATTCTTGATTAAATCTTCTTCAGTTGGGTTTTTAATGACTTTGGTTTCCCAACCACAATTCGTTCTAAGAAGATTTACGAATGCTTCTTCAAATTTTAATTCGTCATTAAAGGGCATATAAATTCCTCCTTACGCAAACATTTTAGAAAGCAAAGTGGCTTTCATATGTTCTAATATTTCAATTTCCTTTTCTTGATTTGTAATTATAGAATCAAGATTAGTGAAAAAATTAATTATTCGTTTTTGTTCTTCAAATTTTGGATATTTCACTTTAGTCCTTCCCAAATAGTCATAGTTAAATGAAGTTACTTTTGTACCTTGCATATATGGTAGTAATTGACTATGGAACTGAATTGTGTTCATATAAATTCCTAAATAGCCTGTTTCAAATTTTAATAAAGGTCTGCAAGCATATGTGTGCATGCCAGATATTAATTTACCATTATTAGGATTTAAGATTTCAACCATTTTACCTGCGGTTGTATCTTCAGCAGTATCAGCAAAAACAATATCACCAGTTTTTAAATAATCAGTTTCTTTCACTCTAACTTTTTGATTATTATTTAAAAATGGAACTATTTTATTCTCATATTTAACTATAAAACTAAAGTTGATTAAAATGTCGCCATAATGTATATTTTTAAATTCACCAGTTCTATAGTTTAACTGGTCACGAGAAAATGAATTATTGTTTAATTTTATAAATGATTTATCAAACATAGAACAATTCCAATCACCATCAAAGTCTTTAAAACGAATTTCAGGAACTAGTTTGCCATCTTGTGGAAACATTTTATATAGCATTGTGGCTTTATATTGCTTTGTCTTTTCAAGCTCTTTTTTCTTACTATCAATCAAAGAATCCACATTAGAAAGAAATGATGCAATTTGCTTTTGCTCAGGTATTTCAGGTATGCCTAACATCAACTCATTTAATGTGTCAATTTTGATATAAGGCATTGCTCCACCAATAGCTTCTTTTTTTATCTTATTTGGCAAATAATATGGAATTGTGTGGCCAATGTATTTATAATCTTCATTAAAATTCATTAAAACATAAGTTCTTTGATAAGCATTAAATTTACCAGAAAAAACCTTTGTTATACCTAAATCACCATTGCCATTGATAATTACGGCATCACCATCAAATTCATATGAATCAGTTTTGTAATCTTCTTTAGAGCAAGTGAAAAATTTATATTTTCCTGATTTGGTTGCAGCATTAGCATCTAATTTACCAGTTTTAATATCATTGCAAATTGAAGATAACGATTTTATTTGCCAATCTTTATCAAAACTAAATCTTATTTCAGGTGTATTACTCATGCTTATTTCCTCCAAGAAGTTTCTTGAATTCTTTTAAGCCTTTTATATCAAACTCATTGCCATTTAATTCATCAATCATTGTTGTTAACTTTTGCTTTGATGAATCAATATCATTTGATACATTTTCATAAGTAGTAGAATATTTTTCGTGAAGTTTTATTACTTTTTCTTCCATATTTTTGATAACACTTAATGAAAGACCATTTAATTCGTTTACGAGAGGTTTAATCCATTTTTCCACAAGCAATGATAGGGCTTCCTCTTGAGACAATCCTTCAATCTTTGCTTTAGTATCTTCCACAAGCTTAGTATTTAATGCTTTTATATCTTTCTTGCACTGACTTATATTAGTATTTACATCATTTATTTTAATAATGATATCTTCATAAGAACCCTCGTCATATTCTGCACCTTTTTTAAGTTCCTTTTTGATTTTTGCTATAACAGCATTTAACTTTTTAGTTTCAATATCTTCACTATCTTCTTTCAATAATTCTGTTTTATCGACAGGATCGATAGAATCTAATAAAGTAGTTTTTTGTGATTCCAAATCAGCCAAATCGACAACCAATGAATCAAGCTTTTCTTTGCTAGATTTATAGTAAACTTCTTGTATAAGGTCAAAAGGTAAAATATGACCAACCCAGCCTTCTTGAACTTCAACAATTTCTTTTGTTTTGCTGTTCTTTTTGCTTACCATATTTGGATCTACAAGAGTCAAAGCAGAAAAACCTTCTAATTGTAAAAGTTCCAAATCAAGGGTAATCTTGTTCCAACTGTTGTCTAGTATTTGATAAGCATCATAATAATTTACGAGTGAGGTAGTCGATAATACTTCTCTTAATTTTTCGGCAAGTTTTGTTTCTTCTTTATGAATAGCTACATTTTGGCAATTATCAACTAATTCTTCTTTTAGGTAGTTAGGGAAAGATATAAGTACATTTTTGTAATTTGTATTAAATGCAATAACATCAGCATTCTTTTGAATTGAATTGCCGATATCTTCAACCTTAATATTTGAATATGGAATATCTTTTGTTTCAAACAATTCATTTCTTAAAGTAGGGAATGCACACCAATAATCTTTTAATTCATCTATCTCACTATTAGGAATACCGCCAAACATTGATGCATAAATATCCCAAATTTCAGGCTTATCGCTTGAATCAACATATCGAGGAATATTTAAGTTATATTCATTCTTAACAATTTCATCTTTAGCAACTAAACGAGCATAAGATTTTTCCTCTTCACTAGTATTTCTCGCTAAAACTGTATCTACTATCTTCTTAACATCTTTTGCTTGCAACCTATTTTTATTACCATCTTTTATAAATCCTTTTGATGCATCAACAAATAAAACATCAGAAGATGCTCTATCCTTCTTCAAGACCATAATAATAGTTGGAATACCTGTACCAAAGAAAATATTAGCAGGAAGTCCGATAATGGTTTCAATATTATTTTTTTCAATTAGGTTTTGTCTGATTTTCCCTTCCTCTCCGCCTCTAAATAAAACACCATGAGGCATAACAATTGTCATGATTCCATCAGATTTTAGGTGATACAAATTATGAAGTAAAAATGCATAATCAGCTTTTGATTTAGGAGCAACACCATAATCTTTGAATCTTACATCAATTGCTGCATCATCATTTACCCAGTTTTGAGAATAAGGAGGATTAGAACAACAGCCATCTACAAAACAAGGGTTATATGTTTTTAACATATGTTCTTTAGAGCCATCTTCAAAGAAAGGCCAGTCATCGCTCAATGTATCACCATTTCTTACAATGATGTTATTAGGCAAGATATCACGCATGATTAAATTCATACGCGTTAAGTTGTATGTTTCAGGTATTAATTCCTGAGCAAAATATTTAACTTTATTGGCTTCACCCATATGCTTTGATACAGCTTTACCAATATTGATAAGAAGTGAACCAGAGCCTGATGTTGGATCGTAAATGCTAATTTCTTTTCTATCCTTCAAGTGATGAGCAATAATCTCACTCATAATAGTAGATGCTTCATAAGGAGTATAGAATTCTCCAGCTTTTCCTGCATTAGCTGCAAAGTTTTTAAGTAAGAATTCATAAATAAAACCTAAAACATCATAGTCTTGACTACCGTCGGTTGGAATTTCATTGATTAAGTCAGTCAATTTTGAAACAGCTTTTGTTCTATCTGAATCCATTGTACCAAGAGTATCTAGTCCTTTTTCCAATGTATCAAATATTCCGTTATAAACTTTTCTATAGTCTACACCGATAAGTCTATTGAATGCACTTAAAGAAGTTCTAACTGTAGCAATGGTAAAAGTCATATCCTTGTCTGGAAACATTTTTTGCTTTTCAGTATCTGGCATTTTCCAAAAAGAAAATAGATTTTTGTATTCAATAAAATAACCGATATTCTTTTGGCAGTTTTCTACTGTTTTAGTATCTTCTTCATTCAAGTCTTTTAAGTCATCATCTTCAAAGAACAATTTATCTTTTAAATAGTTTTCTTCTTTTTCGGATAGATATTTATAGAATATCAAGCCAAGCATATAATCTTTATATGAGTTAGCGGATACTTTACCTCTTAATGAATTTGCACCAGCCCATATTTTTGCAGCCAGTTGTTGTTTGTTCATAGCTAATTTCATGTGATTATTCCTCCACTAACTTATATTTAATAAATAACTCATTTAGTTTTTTCTTCATTTTCATAGTTGGCTCATTCGCTCCAGTTTCCCACCTTGCAATCGAAGCAATAGATACACCTAATTCTTTAGCAAATTCTGATTGAGTTAAAAACATCTTATTTCTAAGTTCTTTTATCTTATTTTTATAATCCATAGTTTCATCCTCCTATAGAATAGCAAAATCATATCAGCATTATATCACTTATTTCTCAATTTTACTATATAAATAACAAAAAAACAGAAAAAGTTTATAAATTTTCTCAAATTAGTCTCTACCAACTTGGTGGAGATTTTTTGTTTATTATTAAAATCTGAAAAATCCGACCATTTTTGAGATAAAAACCCCACTAGCTATTGAAAAGAATAAAAAAGTTGAAAATCATTTGGCAAGTTTCTCTCGCCTTCCCATTTGACTATTGAAGAAGCTAATTACTCTTAAGGTAAAGAGTGAAAAAAAATATTTTAAGTTTTTTTGGCAGAAGTCAAACAAATTTCCCATTTGACTTTTAGAAGGAAGAAACATGGACTTTATAAAGCAGTCCTTAAAGAACTTTATAGATGGTTTCAACTTACTGGCCAGTAGATGAAATAAACAATTTAAGGAGGCATAAGAATTATGCATGAAAACAAACGAGGAAATAATTATGAAATTAGAAATCTATTCATCCAATTACATTAACAATCCACAAAATTGCTTATATCCAAATATGGCTTAAGTGAGACATTCTTTGAAGATTTAGAAAGTGCTGAAACTTTTGTCAAAGAAAGATTTGCTGGTTATGCGGAGGTACTTAAGAATGAGTAATTTTAATCCTAAGTTCTATTCACTAGTTGAAAGTGATGATAATGAATTCACACCAATGTTCCCATCACCTACTAGCAAAAATATCAAAGACAAAGTCAAACACTATCTATTTGAAGTAAGTAAGGCTCAGTTTCTTCTTCACTCTAAAGCAATGGATGAAATCAAAGATAAAGATATCAAATGTCCATATTGTGGAGAGCCAATGAGCCCAACAACAATTACTGGTGATAATGAAGTCACTGTATACACCTGCATTCGTTGCAGAAAAGAAAACAATTAAAGGAGATTAACA
>JAAZCS010000298.1 GCA_012513125.1 Treponema sp.
CAAGGGCTTCTTTTCCAGCAAAATTTCCAACAACAATGCTATCAACAATATTATACATTTGTTGTAAAATATTCCCAATTAATAAAGGTAATGAGAATTTGATAATTAATTTAGCAGGATTTCCTATTGTCATATTAGTCATGTGTGGTATAGTACAGTAAATCTTTTTAAATGAATAGTATTATTGTGAGGTATTAAGATGTATAAGGCTAATGACAAACGTTATGACAAAATGAAGTATAAACAGTGCGGAAATAGTGGACTCTTATTACCACGAGTTGCCCTTGGTTTATGGCATAATTTTGGTTCTGTTGATGTTTTTGAAAATATGAAAAAAATGCTGTTTACTGCTTTTGATGAAGGTATTACTCATTTTGATTTAGCAAATAATTATGGCCCCGAGCCTGGTTCTGCAGAAGAAAACTTTGGGCGGATAATGCAGAGTGATTTTCGTTCTTATCGTGATGAGATGATAATTTCTACAAAGGCTGGTTATGGAATGTGGGCTGGCCCTTATGGAGATGGCGGTAGCAGAAAATATTTATTTGCCAGTTTGAATCAAAGCTTAAAAAGAATGAATTTGGACTATGTTGACATTTTTTATCATCACAGACCTGATCCGAACACTCCACTTGAAGAAACAATGAATGCTCTTTCAGATATTGTAAAGCAAGGAAAAGCTTTATACGTGGGCTTGTCAAATTATGGTTCAGAAGATTTAAAGAAAGCAGCTAAAATTCTAAAGCAAAATGGAACTCCTTTATTAATTAATCAAGTAAGATATAATATGTTAGACAGACATATAGAAAATGATAAGCTATTTGACGCTCTTGAAGAAGTTGGTGCTGGAAGTATAGCGTTTTGTCCTTTGGCACAAGGTTTATTAACTGATAAATATTTAAACGGAATTCCAGAAGGAAGTAGGGCAACAAAAAATATTTTTCTTCATAAATCTGATATTACGGAAGAAAAGCTTGTTCAGATTTCAAAGTTGAATGAAGTTGCAAAAAACAGGAATCAGACTCTTGCAGAAATGTCTTTATGTTGGAATTTACGAAAAGACAGACTAACAACAGTTCTGATTGGTGCAAGTAGAAAAGAACAAATTCTGGACAATGTCAAAATTATGGAAAAACTTGATTTTACAGAAAATGAACTTAATACAATAGAAGAAATCTTAAAATAGTAGAGTTCTATTTTTCAATCCTAGTGAATATTTGCTTTGAAAGCTGAGTGCAAATGCTTGTCAGCTTTTCGTGTTTAACATCAAGCTTTTCATCCATTTCATTTGCAAAGTTAAAGAATTTACCAGGATTGAAATGATTTAGAATGTATTCAACTCTTTTTATTTTTCCTTTGTTTTCGATGCAAAATTGTCTGATTGGACCACATATAGAAAATACCCAGATTGGAGTAACAATAATTACTTTTTCTCTTTGCTCAAGATTTGCCTTTTCTGCATAAGGTTTTAGATTCATTCCCCAAGCGTGCATACCAAAACGACCGCACCACCAAAATCCAAGTGTGTCCTTTGTCATTTCTGTAGTTTCAAGCTCAAGAATTTCAGAACCAGTTTCATCAGCTTTTTCATAAGCAATTTTTTTTGTGTAACCCATCCTAGAAAAATAAACGACTAGAGATTTTTTATCTGAACCAATATTCTTGAAATTTGATTTGTAAAATTCATCATTATATTTTTCTGCAAAAGTTTTTTGACAATAAAAAACAAAACAAACATAACCAGAAATAAATTGTAATAAGCCAAAAATAAAATAAGATTGCGACATGAAATTTTGAGGAAAAATGACAAATTGAATACAAATCCAAAGCATCAAAGTAATACCAAAAACAAAGCCAAGAATATGACCAATTTTCTTATTTTTCAAAATCAAAACAGCCGCAATCAAATTGCTTAACCCATTAACAATTAAAAGTGAAATACCAGAAAAGATAAAATTTTGAAAAAGATACTTAGCAAAAGGAAGAACTTGAAAATAAGGTAACATCCCATTCATTCCAAGAATAGAACCGTCAGGTTTAATAAGCATACAAGAGCTACCAAAAACAGCCCCAATACCAAAAAAAAACACCAAAAAAGAATAACAATACGAGAAACTTTATAACGCATAACAATACTCCAGTCCCCATTATAGGAGAAATATAGAGGATAGTAAATTAAATTGGAAAGCAAAACAAAGTAGTTAGACCAATAAACCAGTAAGAAAAGCAAGGTGCTAGACTGGTTTTTATTAATTAGTGCTACACACTAATTAATTCACTTGATGGTGTCACACTCATTGGTGTGGGCGGAGCCTCAAGAACCCAGTTTACATGTTAGCTAAAGAAACCATAAATTGGATAGCGAAACAAAGAAGTTAGACCAATTTTAATTAATTAGTGCTATACAATAATTAATTCACTTGATGGTGTAACATTGATATCAAGGGCTTGAGTTTCTGATGCTAACGGTGAAAAAGCTATTATTGTAGAACCCGCATAAAATGAACAAGTGTTTCATTTTGGTGAATTGTACTTGGTGAACTGTACTTGGTGAACTGTACTTGGTGAACTGTACTTTTGGTGAAGAAGTGAACATTTGATAAATAAAATTAATCCATACTTTTTTAACAATTTTTTTATTATTTGGTGTAAAACTATGTATAATAAGGAAATACAAGTGCTTGACACGGGGGGGGGTAATGATAGAATAACGAAAAATTATAAATTTCGGGGTGAAATTATGAAAAAAACATTAATCGTTTTATTATCGGTTGTTGCAGGATTATTCTTTTCTTGTAGCAATTCATCAGACACAAGTACACTTATGACACTTGCTGTAATTCAACAACAACAAGCCGCAGAAGCTGCCGCTGTAAAAGTACCGTCATTATCAGTTGGAGATGTATATCTAAATTCTATGACTAGTCAGTATTTTGAAGTCAAAGATTCTACAACAATAAATATTTATTCGTATACAAACAATAGTCTATCGGCACCTTCTGCTCATTCATATAATGCAGATACAGGAATAATATCTTATAGTGGAAATGTTCTTTGTAAACTTATTCAGAACGATGGTAAACTTTACTCGGGTACTTTTATTGCAAAAACAAATGCTAATACAAGCTTCTGTACAACATGGGCAATTACAAGTGATTCAAATACACTTTCTTATACATTTAATACTGATAAAACATGTATATATAGTTTAACAGGTTCTCCTGATACAACACTTAAATATGAAGTTTCTCCATATAATAGCAATTTATATACATTGTCATATAATGGAATAGAAATGAAGGTTTATTATGATGCTAGTTCTGGAATAACAACGTTTATGGATCAGATGAAACTAACAAAAGTATCTGGACTTCCAGCATAATAGATTTCTAGATAAACAAGAAATTCAAAAACCGTCAGTGAAGAAAAACTTTGCTGACGTTTTTTATTTTTAAATAAACACAGTAAATTGCACCGTAAAGTTGAAGTCTAGCCCAATAAACCAAAAGGACACACTTGTAGGTGAAGGCGGAGCCAGAAAACTCAGTTCCACAGTTAGCTAAAGAAACCAAGATCCAAAAGTTGCATTGTTAGCAAAGCTAACACCAGCAACTTTCTGGGCTTGAGTTTCTGATGCTAACGGTGAAAAAGTGAAAATTTCAGTATCCGCTAACAATGACCAAGTGTTTCATTTTGGTGAATTATACTTGGGTGATGTTTCTTAATTACTATCCGCCAACGTCATTATCCACATCAATTTTGCTATAGTTTTTGGCAATATATCTCTTATCAAAAATGTTTTTGTTGAAGTAAAAGAAAAAGATTCTTCCATTAAATCACTCATCAATGGTGGTGTTGTACCAAACAAATCAATAACTTCATCTTTTGAATATTGCTTGTGAGAAATTGGTGGATTATGTTCAGATAATTTTTCTACAGGATAGAACTTACAAGGTTTCCAGACAAGACAACCTTTTTTATCTTTAAATCCGCTAGCTCCAAAAAGCCTACAGATAACAGCTCTTCCATTGTATATGGAACAATGGTAATCACTATTTGGATTAAAAAGAAGGCAGGCACTTCCATTGTCAAAAGGAAAGCTGCCATCTTTAATCTGCATAGCCACATCATTTTGATTTTCAATCAACCATGCAGCCATGTACAAAGCTTCACATTCAAGTAAATCAGGTTCAAAATGTCTGCAACAGTTTCCGCATCCAGAAGGACACGAAAACTTTGAGATTTCATACCATTTTGATTGCTCTTTTGATATTCTGTCATACATTTTTTCAGTCTTAACAAGAATATCATATTCATTAGTTCCTTTAATTTTTGATAGAACATTCTTTATATTAGAATCAATCTCTGTCATTTTAGAACTCTATTTTCCTGAATCACCATAATTGCTCAAAACTCTGGCAGAAGGATCGTTTACGTTACAGCCTTCCCAAGATTTATTTGGCATCCAGAAGTCAGTAACCATTTCTGCTTGTCCTGGATAATATTTTTCAAAAATCTCACGATATAAAAGTGATTCTTTTGTAAAAGGTTTTGCATGAGAATATTTTTTGCAACCTTCTTCAAATTCTTTATCAGAATATGTTGAAGCGGCAAATTCTTTTAAGTCATCAACAAGAGAATGTCCTACAGCATCACTGAAAGCTGCTTTTTCTCTCATAAGAATGTCATAAGGAAGATAAGGAGAGCCATCTTCTGCTTTTTCAAAAGCGTGACGAAGAAGATATTTTCCTTTGTTGTATTTATTCATTTTGATTTCAGGATTAATTCCCATAACATATTTTACAAAATCCAAATCGCCAAACGGAACACGTGCTTCAATTGAGTTTACACTTATGCATCTATCTGCACGCAAAACATCATACATATGAAGTTCATGGATTCTTTTTTCTGCTTCTTTCTGGAATTCTTCAGCATTTGGAGCAAAGTCTGTGTATTTATATCCGAACAATTCATCACTGATTTCACCAGTCAAAAGAACGCGGATGTTGCTTTGTTCATGAATTGCCTTGCAAATTAAATACATTCCCATACTTGCACGAATTGTTGTGATGTCGTAAGTTCCCAAAGCATGAATAACGTCTTCCAAAGAACCAAGGACATCTTCTTTTGTGATAATTATTTCATGATGGTTTGAACCGATGTATTCAGCAACTTCTTTTGCATATTTCAAGTCGATGGCATCAGTTTTCATACCAATTGCAAAAGTCTCAATCGGTTTTTTTAGAATTTTTGCAGAAACAGCACACACTAACGAAGAATCAAGACCTCCCGAAAGTAGAAATCCTAATGGTGCGTCAGCATCAAGTCGTTTTTCAATTCCTTTTACCAATTTATCATGAATTTTTTTGCAAGTTGTCTCTAAATCATCAGAACTGTAAGTTTGTCTTTCTGTAACGTTGTTAAAACAGATGAATTCACCATCTTTATAATAATATCCAGGAGGAAATGGAAGAATCTTTTCTACAATGCCGACTAAGTTTTTAGGTTCGCTTGCAAAAACAGGTTTTGTGTCGCCTTTTGCATAACCGTAATACAATGGTCTGATTCCAATTGGATCACGAGCTGCAATCAATTGTTCCGATTTTGCATCGTAAATAATCAAAGCGAATTCTGCATCAAGAGTTTTGAACATCTCAACACCAAATTCTTTATACAATGGAAGTAGAAGTTCACAATCAGATTGACTTTTAAAAGTATAACCTTTATTAATCAAATCTTCTTTAAGTTTTCTAAAACCATATATTTCGCCATTGCAAACAACTGCATTATTTTCAAAAGTAAAAGGTTGCATTCCCTCTTTTTGTAGTCCCATAATTGCAAGGCGATGAAATCCCAAAAATCCTTTTCCTATGTTCAGAATTCTTGAATCATCTGGACCACGAGTCTTAGTTCTCTCAAAACAATCCTTTAATCTTTCTAAGGATATACAATCTCCTAAATAACCCATAATTGAACACATATATCACACCTCTATAAAATTCAAGTTAAAGAAAAAAAGACGTCGTAGACAGATTCCCATATTTCTATAGAAATTTATCTACGACGTCTTTGCCGTACAATATCTTATACATTTTTTAACGAAAAAAGTCAATTCCAACGGATTTAAGGCTTTATTCATCAGCTACTAAAAAAAAATCTTACGACCGAAATAAATCGGCCGTAAGATTTAAGATTTATCTTTTCTTCAAGGAAAAATCAAATTAACTTTGATTATTCTTCATCTTGAAGTGCATTAAAGCCTTCTTCACCAGTTCTAACTTTGATTACATTTTCAACATCGTAAACGAAAATCTTTCCGTCTCCAATATGTCCTGTATACAAAGCTTTTTTTGCAGTATCAATAACAGTTTGTAATGGAACCTTTGCAATAATAATTTCAACTTTAATTTTTGGAAGTAAAGTCATGCTGATTGGAGCACCACGATAAAGTTCTGTAGAACCTTTTTGCATACCGCAACCCATAACATTCTGCACAGTCATTCCTGTAATTCCAATTTTGTCCATTGCATTTTTTAGTACATCAAACTTAGTTTGACGAGTAACTATTACAACTTTTGTAAGCTTGTTTCCGTCAGAAGATTTTGTTGAAACATCAACTGTAGGAATTGCCTTTTCAACAGGAGCAGAAGCCATTTTTAGACCAGCATCTTTAGCTTCTTCAACTTCTGCAGGACTATAGTTGATTGTAAAGTCAGCATAGCTTGATTCAATTCCATGTTCATATTTATCAAGACCGAATATTTCTTCTTCTGGAGCAGCACGTAATCCGTTAACTTTCTTGATGATAAGGAATGTGATTGTAATTGTAACACCTGTCCATAAAAGAATTGCTAAAACTCCAAGCAATTGAACTCCAAGCTGATGAAATCCGTGTCCATAGAATAGACCAGAATCTACGCTGAAAAGTCCAGCTGCAATTGTTCCCCAAATACCATTAGCAAAGTGAACGCCAACAGCACCAACTGGATCATCAATATGAAGTTTAAGGTCAAGACCTTCAACAACTACAACAACCAAAATACCAGCAACAGCACCGATAATAATAGCTCCTAAAGCATCAGTACAAGCACAAGGTGCAGTAATAGCAACAAGACCAGCCAAAGAAGCGTTTAATGACATTGAAACATCAGGTTTTCCATTTTTTACCCATGTAAATATCATTGTTACACAAGTAGCTACAGCAGGTGCCAAAGTTGTTGTTAAGAATACAGATGCAAGACCACCAACGCCATTCATTTGTGTACAAGCTGCACCGTTGAATCCATACCATCCAAACCAAAGAATGAATGTACCAAGTGCACCTAAAGTTAATGAGTGTCCAGGAATTGCATGAACTTGAGTTACTTTTCCTTTGCTATCGCGACTGTATTTTCCAAGTCTAGGACCTAATATTGCAGCACCGATTAATGCACAGAATCCGCCAACCATATGAATCGCAGCAGAACCTGCAAAATCAATAAAACCAAGCTGACATAACCAACCATTAGCATTCCATACCCATCCAGCTTCAATTGGATAGATGATAGCACTTATAACACCAGAATAAATACAATATGCACTGAATTTAGTTCTTTCTGCCATGGCACCACTTACAATAGTTGCTGCTGTAGCACAGAAAACCAAGTTGAATACAAAGCTAGACCATGGGAAGTTAGCATAGTTTGTGAAAAGCTGTAAATCAGGTTTACCAATAATTCCAAAGAAATAATTTTCACTCATCATAAGAGCGAAACCGATAATTGCGAACATAGGTGTTCCAATACAGAAATCCATCAAGTTTTTCATGATGATATTTCCAGCGTTCTTTGCACGTGTAAATCCTGTTTCGACCATTGCGAAACCACACTGCATGAAGAATACAAGAGCTGCACCAATTAAAAACCAAATTCCGTACAACTCGCCTGTAGCAGAACTTACTGCTGCATCGATAATAGATTGTGCTTCCATTTTTTCCTCCTTGGAAAATTAAACCCTCTAAAATACAAAAAAGGCGTCGAAATTGAAAAACTGCATAAAAACAGTTTATTAATTTCGACGCCTTCGTCTTTTATTGAAAGTTAAAAAAAAGAAGCCGTAGAACTATTCTTAAAAAAGATTAAATCTACGGCTTCTTTACCGTTATTTGCATAATAATAAATTTTGAATGATTCTGTCAAGATAAAAATTAAATAAAATGAAAATACTTTTCTTTACAAGATATTAACCTTGTGTTATAGTAGGTTTATGATAGTTTCAACAAGAGGACGTTACGCATTAAGAGTTCTTATAGATTTAGCAGAACAAGATTCTTCTTCGTTTGTTCCATTACGTGATATTGCTAACCGTCAAAATATTTCACAAAAGTATATTGAATCGATAATGACTATGCTGTCAAAAAATGGATTGATAATTGGTGTACACGGAAAGGGCGGTGGTTATAAATTAATAAAATCTCCCTCAGAGTATAAAGTGAGTGAAATACTGAAAATAACGGAAGGCTCCTTGGCACCTGTTGCATGCTTGGAATGTGGGGCTACTCCTTGTGCAAGAATTGATAATTGTCGAACAATTGACATGTGGAAAGAGCTTGATAATCGTGTATCTGGTTATCTTTCAAGTATTACGATTCATGATTTGATGAAAAAAAATCAGAATTAAACAAAATTTTACGATACAAACATAAATAGGAAAAAATGAATTATATTAATCAAGAAATGCCCAAAAAAGGCGATACAGTTGTTGTTGGTATGTCAGGTGGCGTTGATTCAACTTTAGTAGCTTTTACGCTTAAACAGAAAGGGTGCAAAGTAATCGGTGTAACAATGTCTTTATGGGATGGCTCGCTACCAGAAGTGAAATCTGATAAACCTTTGAAAGAATCATGTTTTGGACCTGGTGAAGAAAAAAATATTGCTGAATGTGAAAAATTCTGTGCTGAAAATGGAATTGAATATCATGTTATCGATGTAAAAGAAACATACAAAAAAGAAGTTCTAGAATATTTTAAAAGTGAATATAGGCATGGAAGAACTCCAAATCCATGTATACGTTGCAATATGATGGTGAAATTCGGGGCTTTGTTAAAGGGTGTCCAAGATTTAGGTATAAATTATGATTATTTTTGTACAGGACATTATGCAAGAGTAGTACGCCCAGAAGAAGGTTTATATAAAAGCGAAAATCGCCCATTCATGATTGCTGGTGCAACTGATATTTCAAAAGATCAAACTTATTTTTTATATAGAGTTCCTTCTGCCGTTTTAGAAAAGGTTAGATTTCCTTTGGCAATGATGAAAAAAACTGAGGTCTTTGAATTGGCACGAAATGCAAATTTAGAAGCTGCACAGCGTTCAGAAAGTCAGGATTTTATTGGCGAAGAATATTTTGATTTAATTTTTTCTGATGTTCCTTCAAAACCAGGCGACATTATTGATTTAGATGGTCATGTTCTTGGGAAACACCGAGGAATTGAGCATTATACAATTGGTCAAAGACGTGGTCTTGGCGTTGCTGTTAATTATCCAGTTTATGTTCATTCAATTGATGTAAAAAATAATTTAGTAGTTTTAGCTCCAAACGATGCTCTGAACTCAAGTGGTTTGGTAGCTGATGATTTTGTTTGGGCTGGAAACATTGAACCAAATGAAGAAATAGAAGCTATGGTAAAAATAAGATTAGCGAGCAAACCTGTATCTTGTAAAATAAGCGAATATAAAACAAAAGAAGGCGAGTCGTTCAATGGAAAGCCTTGGAAAATTATTTTTTCGGAACCACAAAGAGCTGTTGCACCAGGTCAATCTGCTGTTTTATATAAAGATGGCGTAATTTTGGGTGGCGGAATAATCAGTCAAGTTATGCAATTGTAATTTTTATAGCAAAGTGATTGGGGCAGAAAAACCCAGCCGTCTAGGGGTAGGAAGAGATTCAAATTTTATTAAATAAGTGAATTTTATTTCATCAATTTCTAGAATTATGCCTTTTCCAAAAATTTTATGCGAAATATTATTGCCTATTTTGAAAGTGTTCATAATTGAAAATCTGTTTGTTTTTTCAATTGAAAGCTGAATCTGATGTTTTGCCTCTTCTTCAAGCTTTTCGGGTAATTCTTTTGCATAATCTAAAAGGTCTTTTTCTACATCAAAAATAAATCTAGACGGATATCTATATCCAAATCCATTTTCAGAACCTTCAGCGTCAGTTAAAAATAATTCGTTTTCAGCACGAGTGAATGCCACAAACGCAAGCCGTCGCTCCTCTTCCATTTCAGCAGGAGTGGAAATCTTTTTACTCGGAAATAAATTCTCATTCATACCACATATAAAAACGACGGGAAATTCCAGCCCTTTTGCAGTATGAATAGTCATCATTTTAATTGCTTGCTTTACAGTTCCCGCGTCGCTGTTTGTGAATAAGGCTGTGTGAGCCAAATAGTCATCAAGAGACGCTTCTTCACCGCATGAGGCTTCATATTCAAAAATAGATTGCTTTAATTCCGCAAGATTATCTAGTCGGTCTTGAGCCCCTTCTGTTCGTAATTCCCTTTCGTAACCACTTTCATTCATTACAAAGCTGAATAATTCTGAAATTTTCATGTTTTGATAGGATGACGCATATTTTTCTATAAATTGAATGAAATCTTTTGCCTTAGTATTTGTAAAAATCTCTTCATCAATTGAATCTTTTAGGCATTCATATAAAGATTTATTTCTTTCATTCGACATTTCTTTTAGGAATTTAATTCTTTTGTTTCCGAGATTTCGTTTTGGTGTGTTGCAAATTCGTAAAAATGATAAATCGTCCTTGTAAGCAATCATTCGTAAAAAAGAAAGTGAATCTTTTATTTCCTTACGATCAAAAAATGGAAGTCCTGAAAAAAGTGTATATGGAATTTTTTTTGTGATGAATTCTTCTTCTATTGTTCTGGATAAAAAATGTGACCTGTATAAAATTGTGATGTCAGAATGATGATAACCTTTTTGTAAAAGTTCGTTTATTTTGTCTGAAATAAATTCAGCTTCTTCTTTTGTAGTTTTTGCATGATAAAAAGTGGGTTTTGAGATGGATTCTTTTGTAGAAATTAGATTTTTTGGTATTCGTATTGAATTTTTAGCGATAAGTGAGTTTGACGCGTGAATAATTTCTGGAGAAGAGCGGTAATTCGTATTCATCATTATTGTTTTTACATTGTCAAACTTTTTGTCAAAGTTTAAAAGAAATCGAACATCAGCTCCTCGCCATGTATAAATAGTTTGATCTGGGTCTCCAACAATAAAAAGATTTTTATGATAGTCACATAAAGTTTCCAAAAGTTCATATTGTAGTGAATCAATATCCTGAAATTCATCGACCATTATGTATTCAAGCTGTTTTTGCCATTTTAAGCAAATCTCTTTGTCTGATTTAAAAATATACAGTGTGAATTTGATTAAATCGTTGTAGTCCAAGCCAAAGCACTTTTTTTCTTGATAGAGATAACCATAAAAAATGATGTCATCTGTTTTTGTGGCGTTTTTATATTTTAAATAGATTTCGTCCAAAGTCATTCGTAATATATCAAGATAATATTCTGGATATTGAAAAAGCTTTTTCATTTCAATCATGTCTCTTGCATTTGAGAATGTCATTTGTCTTAATGATAAATTTCGCTCTTCGTAAATAATTGAAAGCATTGTATCAATGTCAGAATTGTCTAGTACAAGAAAATTTTTGGGATATTGAATGGAGTTGCTATCTTCTTTTAAAACCGAAACACAAAATCCGTGAAATGTTGAAATAAATCCAGTGTCATTATCACCTGTTATTAGTCTGATTCTTGAACGCATTTCGTTTGCAGATTTATTTGTAAATGTGACACAAAGAATGTTTGAAGGGAGAATTCCTATTTCTGTTACTAAAAAAGCAAATCTATTAACTAAAGCTTTTGTTTTTCCAGAACCAGCTCCAGCAACGACTCTAAAAAAACCTTCTGTGCTTGTGACCGCTTCTTTTTGTTCCTCATTTAATTCAGATAAATCCATTCATTAAGTATATGAGATTCTGTGAATAATATAAATCAAAAAAGGGTTTAAAAAGGATGCGGCGATTCTTGATTAGGAATATCAAAAACCGCCGCAAAGATTATGTGTGTGATATATGAGACAAATTATTTAACACTGAACAATAAATCGCCGTAACTTGGATATGGCCAGTATGATTTATCTGTGCAGCTTTCAAGTTCATCAACAGAAATACGAAGTTCAGTCATTGCAGCAAAAATATTTTCGCGTGTAAATAAAGCCAATTTTGAAATATCATCAGTTATTTCTTTTGCTTTTAGAACAGCTTTTTCTAGTTTTTCAACTTTTCTATAGATTGAACTTGTTAATGTAGACACTTTTACAAGAAGTTCTTGTTCATAAGATACATCTGCCATTTCATATGCTGCTTTTTTCGCCGTGATTGTTTCTGCCAATGCACGACCAAATTTACTAGCTGAAGGAAGAATATCTTTTTTTGCCATGTCTAGCATAGTCATTGCTTCAATATTGATTATTTTAATATAGTTGTCATTTTGAATTTCAAATCTTGAATTCGCCTCAACTTTAGAGAAAACGCCGTGTTTTTCAAATAAGTCGATATTCTTTTTATCAATAAGATGAATTAGAGCTTCTGGAGTTGCACCTGGATCGAGCAAGTTTTTTCCTGTATTTGTAGAAATTGACCAGTTGTTATGTTTTCCACTTCCGTTGACGCCTGCAAAAGGTTTTTCATGAAGAAGGCATACC
>JAAZCS010000299.1 GCA_012513125.1 Treponema sp.
ATAATGGATTTATCAATTTAGGTAAAAAAGCAGGAGAGTTACTTTCCCTAATTCAGAAATACAATCTTAGAGATTTAGCCACAGCTGTTTTCGCGATTACTTCTTGGCGTGATAATCGAAGTGCCCAGGAAAGTTGTTTGGCACTAAATTCTGTTTTAGTAGAATGTTCTTCTTTTGGCACACAATCAATAGAAACTTATGAAGAATTTTTATGGTTTTTTGAAAAGATAGAACCAACATTGAGAACAAGCTATTTAGAAGATACAGTGATTAATGATTTTGGCGAGGTTCAATTATGTTTTGATCGAAAATTTTATCCAGTGATAACGGGAACAGGTCACACAGGTTCAGTTTATGCTGCAATTCAATATTTGGAAAGCTTGTCCTTAGAATTACAGCAAAAGGCTCAGACTCAAAATATTCTTGAATATTCTAAAAACATGATAGACTCTTAAAAATTTGTTAATCTATCTCAGTATGATGATTTCCCGATTGTTTTTGATATACCAACTGAGCAATTTTTTGAAACTGTTAGAAAATATATAAACACAAATCCCACCGAGATGTTGGATTTGGAAACACTTCATAAGCTAACATATCCTCATCAGCCATTGTTAAAAGTTCATTTTATTCATAAAGCCGAAGAAGTTTTTCCTCTATTTAATCCATCGTTAATACTTGATTATTACACTTGTATGTTAGTGAAAGCGTCTCAAGAAAACATTGAAAAGCATATTCATTCAGCTCTATATCAAAAAATTGAATCAATCCATATGAGTCTTTCAGACAAGGTTAATGATATATTGATATATCAAAGTAAAATTGCCATTGATGAAAAGCCTATAAAGATAAATGGGCCAACCTTTTTATATGCTCAAAGAGAGAAAATGGTGCTCTTTATTGATGTCGCTGAATTGGATAATGGGGAAATA
Source organism: Treponema sp. (assembly GCA_012513125.1). Taxonomy (GTDB): domain Bacteria; phylum Spirochaetota; class Spirochaetia; order Treponematales; family Treponemataceae; genus Treponema_D. Next base: position 933 of record JAAZCS010000299.1, read on the forward strand.
AAGCAATATATTAACAAACTACTGTATGCGCATAAAGAAAATCGTTTAGGCTTTGTTAATCTGAATTTCCCTGTAGGTGAAAGAAAATTTTTCGGAATAAAGGTATCCGATAATCAGCCTTTGGGAATTATTCTATTCAACCACTATACGAATCTGGACGAAACATATATGCAATCGGGCAGCAGAGATGACCGATTGATTTTAACTGCTCTCGATCTTATGTTTTTGCTGTGCATGTCTAAGGATATGGACGAGATAATGAATTTTATTGACTACCGCGATAAAGAACAGGCCCAAGTTTTTTCTTGGGGCGGGATCTCCGACATGTTTTCACTTTGGAAAAAAGAAAAAGGTTATATCTCTAAAGGAGCAATAGAGTATGATTCGATATATTCTGATTTTGAAACATCTGCCTCTCATGTATTTGATTTGTACAAGCAATGGCAAGACAGTTTTCCTTTTCATCTAACAGATATGCAAATGGGATTTCCAGAACAATGGGAAATAACTGCAGATGACAATAATGTTTATCAATTTTCAAGAAAAGGTATGAACCCTCAAGGCGGAGCCACTTTTCTACTTGAGAACGGTGGGGTGATTTTTTGTTCGTACGATTTTTTTAGCATAATGAAAAATCAACACACCCAAGACGTCCGTAATTGGCGAGATTTAGTAAGTGGTTTGAATGAACGATTTATTCTGGAATACCGCTCTCAGTTAAGCAAGATCGACTTGCTTGAAAATGTATTTATAGAAATTCAATGCAACTCATTAAGTACCGTTCATGAAAATGGCAAGTATACGGAAATGGTATCCTTTTCCGCCGAGTCTAATATAGCAAAATTGCATTATACGGTTGACTGTAAAAAATTAATGATAGACATCTCCAAGAGTGGTGATCGAAAAGTTGAATCACAATATCTCTTAGAATTATTAAATCCCTTTTTTGAAAAATACTCATCTTTACTGC
>JAAZCS010000300.1 GCA_012513125.1 Treponema sp.
ACTTATAATCACTTTCAAACGGAGAAAGTTTTTCTATTTGCTTAAGAGTTTCTTCACGCAAAATACGTTCAAACATATCTTTTAAATATGCGGATGACTTTTCACCTTTTGAATTTTCGCCGCGGTAACTTGCTATGTCATCAATAAAATACAGGGCAAGAGTTTTTATTTTTGTTGCACGATTAAAATTTTCACGCTCAATTTCAAAGTGGCGGATTAAACTTAATCGAATCATATTTTCCTGATAACTTTGGGCATAAACATCTGTTGTAAAACTTTCACCAATATTTTTTATCTCATTGTTTTCAAACTCTACAAAGTTTTTGCCAATTCCGTTTATAACGTAATCAGATAAATCATCAGAGATTTCACCAAGGCTTTCACCTTTCTTTAGCGCAAAAGTTTTTTCCGCAAGTTTTCCGTTTTCATTCAATTTTGAATAGATAAAATTTGCGCTTTCTTTATTTTGAACAGAGCTGAGTTTTATTTTTTCATTCTTTTTACTCAATGGCTCAAAGTGTTCTTTTGCAACGCCCTTTATTAAATTCTCACGGAATGAATCGCAGGCATCAAGATTGTAAACAAGATTCATGTAGTCTTTTTTTGTGACTTTATTTTTTCCACTTCCCACTGTAATATCAGGGAACGTAGCACCAAAACGGATTATGCTTTGCGGCTGCAATTCATTTACAAAAACATTCCACGCTTTTTGCTCGCGGGTAAAACGGTGAGGCTCGTCAATAATTAAAACAGGACGCACAGCTTTTAACGCATCAAGTGGACGGTAAAATCCTTCCACACCATAATCGTAGTCTTTTCGTGTGAGCATATCCGTGTTTGTAAAAAGCTGCATATTTGCAAGAAGCACGCTTATTCTATTTGTATGCGCATTATCATTCTTAACAAAATCTTCTACTGCTGACGGAAAAAACTGCTTGCCTTTTTTCTTTGCCTTGGACTCAAGAATGCAAACGTCAATGTCGCAGTTGTAGCCGCAATCATTTCTAAAGTGGCGCTTTGTGTACGGATCAGTTAGAAAGTTCTTGCTGCCAGCTTTTATAGGAAGAGAAGGAACAATGATGATAAATTTATTCAAACCGTAATGTGCATGGAGTTCATACATAAGATTTGTGTAGACATAAGTTTTACCAGTGCCGGTTTCCATTTTTACATCAACGCTCAGAAAATCTTTTGCAGAGGTGAAAGTTTTTTCATCAGCATGTAAATCTTTTTGTACTGACTTTAATACGTCTTTCAATTTGTCATCACTAATTGAAAAGCGCGGATTTTTATAGCTTTCTGAATTTTCTGTAAATGTTGCAGCGTCAAATATGCTTATAACATTTTGAATTGCTTTTTGCTGATGTGGTAACGCGGTTTGTAAAAGTAGTTCCATGATTCGTTCCTAAACAAAAAATTATTTATCATCGTAATGATTCTTACACTGATATATTTTTATGCTGTCATCCTCAATTTTATATACGAGCCTATTTTTTTCATCAATTTCACGGCTCCACCATCCAGAAAGATTTCCTTTTAATTGTTCTGGATGTCCTAACCCTGAATTTCCATTACGCTCAATATCAGAAAGCAATTTTGAAATTTTTTTTAGAGTTTTTTTATCTTGATTTTGCCAGTACTCTATTTGTTCCCAGGCTAATTCATAGAACTCTTTTTTCATTTAGCCATCCTGTCAATTTCCTCAAGTGTATGTTCCACGAATTTCAATTTGCCTTCATCATCAAGTTTTTTGATTTTTTCGAGATAGCTGATGTTCGCTTTACTGTTAAAACCATCGTCTTTTGCCGAAAGCATAAACGGGATTCCCTGTTCGTGTATAACTGTTTTCACAAAAATATTGAATGCGGAGGAAACAGAAAGTCCAATCTTGTCACATATTGCAGAAAACTCATTCTTATCATCAGAATCCAGTCTAATAGTTACATTTGCCATAAGTATACCTCTTTATACCTATATTTTAAGTCAATATCACTGCAAAAGCAAGTGCAAATAGTGTGCAATGCACATATTTTAATACCGTATATCAACTGAAATATCCAGGTTTTTTTCTGTGTCCTTAAATACTCTTACGTTTGCTTTGAGTGTATTTAAAACTGACATTGTAAAGCTGTAGCCAAAAACTACAATTTTGTCTGGTGTGAAGTCCGATTTTTCTTCGTATCGTTTGCAAAGTTCAAGAACATTTTTTTCTGTGAATTCTGCGTTGATAAAATACAAATGTTTGCCGCAAAGAAATGATGTGTAGCCACCTAAATCTATTTCTGTATATGGTGAAGTTAGTCCATAACCGTCATGGCACATCCATGTTGCAAGAACTGTAGGCTCACCAAATTCGCTCAAGATTGATGAGTCTGAAATGAGTGTGCTTTCTGAAAATGATTCGAGCTTGTCCAATGTGTTTTGAGGAACTGCTTTTAGCGTGTAGTGTTTGAATCCAAGGTCGAGTGGATTTTCATCTGAGAAGAGATTTGTGTTTTCTGATTTGATTTTTGCCGCAGCAAGTTCGATGCGCTTCATGCCGATTTGGTCGATTGTTTTGTAGCCTGATTTTTCTGCCTCGCTTCCTTTGCGGACAGCTTCTGGTAATTGAACCATGATGTATTTTCGGTCGCCAACTTTTCCGTTTTTTTTGTCTTCTGCGTTTAGCTGCATTACGGCGTGCGCTGTTGTTGCGGAACCGGAGAAGAAGTCGAGTACAATATTATTATTAATATCCATGGTATTAAGAAGATATTTAATTAATCCAGTAGGTTTTGGATTTGAAAACAAAAGTTTTCCACTAAATAAATCAAGAATTTCACTATTACCTTGTTGGTTTATAGGATCTAAAATTAAATTAGAAAAAGCACTGCCTTTCTTTTGACGTATATTTCCTTCATTATCAACATTTTCATAAACTTTATATTTTATTGTATATTTTGAACCAGAACTTTTATTAGATTCAATAAACTCTAAAAACTTGTTTTCTAAACCCCATTTTATTTTTTCTTTGCTCCATTTCCATATCCATCCATCATTTTTGAAATTTTTGCGTCCATTTGGATAAATAATTCCGCCATCAGGTGTTTGTATACCAAAGTTCATAGAATCAGAATATTGTAATCCGCCTCTGTCTAATGTATCAAAATAGTACTTTCCTCTAGTTGTAATAAATTCATCACTCAAGTTATATCGATTTATATTTCTTGAAGTTTCGTCACGATTCCAAATATCTTGTTCAATTGCATAACCTTTATTTTTAGCATATAAAAGTATTGACTCTGTAACAATAGAAA
>JAAZCS010000301.1 GCA_012513125.1 Treponema sp.
ATGTAGAACTTGTGATAGACCTCTTTTAAATTGTGGAATTCTTGCACAAGCTGTAGTGTCCCAACCGCTTCTGTCACCTCTTTTTAGAAAATGATAAGCCACACCAGCAATCATTGCTCCGTTATCGCCACATAATTTTAGTGGAGGAAATATGCAGTTGATGTCGCTTCTTGTAGATAAAAGTTCTCTTAGTCTTGAATTTGCGGCAACGCCACCTCCAGCTACTACAGTTTTTAAGTCTGTATCTTTTACGGCTCTGAATAATTTTGAAGCAAGAGTTTTGCACGCTGTTTCTTGAAAGGCTGCACACATGTTTTCAGTAGAATGTTCAAATCCTTCATTCCAAAATTGATCGCATTGGTGAATTACAGCTGTTTTTAAACCACTGAATGAAACATCATATCTGTGTTCTTTTTCATCAAGACGTGGAATTGGAAAAGACGCTGCTTTTGGATTTCCTTTCTTGGCTAAATTATCAATTATTACTCCACCTGGATAACCTAATCCGTAGAATTTTGCAACTTTATCAAATGCTTCACCTACAGAATCGTCTACTGTTGTTCCAAGAATTTCCAAATCGTCAAAATTATTTACTTTGCAAATAATTGAATGTCCACCTGAAACTAGAAGTCCTAAAAAAGGATATTCAACATCATTGACAAGTTGTGCGGCATATAAGTGACCAAGCATATGGTTAATAGCAATATATGGTTTTTGTGTTGACCATGCAAGGGTTTTTCCAAAAGTCATTCCGACTAAAAGAGAACCCATTAAGCCCGGACGATTTGTTGTTGCTATTGCATCAATGTCGTCTAATTTTAAATCAGCTTCTTTTAGGGCTTGTTTTACAACTGGTAGAATCCATTCTGCGTGTTTTCTACTTGCAATTTCTGGAACAACACCTTTGTAAATTTTGTGAAATGGAATTTGTGTAGCCACAACATTACTAATAATTTTTTTGCCGTCTTCAACAATTGCGGCTGTTGTTTCATCGCAAGATGATTCAATTCCTAATACTAACATTTATTAAAACCTCAAAGCAGAACTATTACTTACTGTGCTGAATGTATATCCTTTTTTGATTAATTCGGGATATATTTCATTCAAAATATCTGGCAACACATCAGCTGACCAAACATGTCCTATCATTATAGCAACTCCATTTTTATTAGCAATATCTAAGCCATTGGAAATTTCATTTAAAATATTCTCTTTTGTTTTTGTATTGTCTAAAAAAACATTTCTTTCATAAAATGAATATCCAAGTTGTTTTGCTACTTCTGGGATTGCAGTGTCTGAAGTAGTTCTTGAATCTAAAAAGTATAACCCTTCTTGCGAAGCAACTTGTAGAACTACAGCCATTTTTTCTTTGTCGCTTGTAATTAGCGAGCCTTCATGATTATTTATTCCAGCAATAGGTGCAATTTCAAAAATATTTTGAATCAAAAGACTTTTTATTTGTTCCTCAGTCATATCTGGTTTTATTGCACCTTCTCCCGGATTTATTTTGAGATTTATTGATTGCATCGGTTGGTGAAGAATTACCTCATTTCCTGATTGTCTTGTTTTTTGTGCCGCTTGAATTGAATATTTCAGTTTTGGAAGAACTGCAACTGTGAATTTGAATGGAAGTTTTAGAAATTTATCTAGTTGTGAAAGATTTTGTCCTCCATCATCAAAAACAAAAACAAGCTGTGCATTATTTTTTGCTACAGGGGCTTCAAATGATGTTTTTTTTGTTATTTGTGGTTCTATTTTTTGTTTTTTGTCTTCTGTTTGTTCTGGAATTGGTGTTTGCGGAACAGGTTTAGGAGATTCTTCTTTTTTCTGTTGTTCACTATCTTTTTGAGTTTCGATTTTTGCTGTTTCGTTTTTTGTATCTTTTTGATTATTAGTAGTATCTATTTTGTCTTCAAATCTTTCTGTTATTGTATCTTGTGTTGTTTTTTTGTTTGATAACGAAGCAATGTTTGAAATTAATAAGAAGAAAATACAAATTGCAATGATTGATAAACAAAGAATAATAATTTTGTATGGGGGAATATACACTTTCCCTTTTTTTGGTGATATTCTTTTTTTCTTTGTCTTTTTGGTAGCCATGTCTTTCATTTTATTGTTTTCTTTGACAGTTTTCAATAAATACTGTAATTTATGAGAAGATACAATCATTTTATTTGGAGTAATTTATGTTTATTACCTGTTTAGATTTAGAAGGTGTTCTTGTTCCAGAAATTTGGATAGCTTTTGCAGATGCAAGTGGAATTCCGGAATTGCGAATAACGACAAGAGATGAGCCAGATTATGATAAATTGATGAAATATAGAATTAATATTTTGAAAGAACATAAATTAGGTTTAAAAGAGATTCAGGAAACAATTGCAAAAATTGATCCAATGCCAGGTGCAAAAGAATTTTTAGATAATCTCCGTTCAATTTGTCAGGTAATTATTATTAGCGATACTTTTACTCAGTTTGCTTCACCTTTGATGGCAAAATTAGGTTATCCAACTATTTTCTGTAATTCATTGGAAGTAGGAGCGAATGATGAAATTATTGGCTATAAAATGAGAGTAGAAAATAGTAAACTTACAACTGTTAAAGCTTTGCAATCAATTGGTTATGATACAATTGCATCTGGTGATAGTTTTAATGATTTAGGAATGATAAAGGCTTCGAAAGCAGGTTATTTATTCCGTTCAACAGAAAAAATAATTAAAGATTATCCACAATTTCCCGCTTTTACAGAATATTCTCAATTATTAAATGCTATAAAAGAAGTAATTAGTAAATAAAGTAATAAAAGGTTTGCGGTGCAAACTGTAGATAAAGCAGTGAAAAAAAGACAATCCTAAAGCATAAGCTTTACTCTTGTCTTTTTATAGGAGGAGATATGAAAAAACTTATTTCGGCTTTGGTTGTCCTTTTTTGCATGATTTCATCAACTTATGCATTTAGTTTGGCATTTGGTGCAAGAGGAATTCTTGGTAAGGACATGGATTCACTTTCATCTTTGAATGTGAATAATGTATTTAATTCTGAAACATCAGCTGGTTTTGGTGCTTATGTTAATCTGGGATTATTTGGCGGTCTTGGCGTTCAGGGTGAAGTGAATGTGAACATGAAAAATGTTATGCTTATTCCTTATACAAATATTCCTGTTCAGTATGATTATGCTTCAAAATTGATTGATGTGCCAGTTATGTTGTGGCTTCAACTTTCTTTATGGAAATTTTCAGTTGGTGTAGGACTAGGACCAAATTTTTCATTTGACTTGAATCCTTTCTTTAATGTTACAAATGGATTTACTGTGAATAATCTTAATACTAATGGATATACTTATGGTGCTGTTGGTGGTGCAGACGTAAAATTCTATTTTACAAAACACATTGGATTAGTAGCTAGTGCAAGGGTAATTTTTGATATAGGAAAGGGAAATAACAATTCCTTGTGTTATATTGATTCAACAGGAAATATCAATTTCAACTATAATATTATTGCTGTAACAAGAAAGACTATCTATGGCGGTTTAGGCATAGAATTTAAATTATTCTAATTTATTCCGAAAAAAAAGCCGTTTGATTGTAATTCTACTCCAACGGCTTTCTTTTTTTAAATTTCGTATTAATGAATCATTGTCCCGATTCCTCTATCGCTAAACATTTCAATCAATAATGAATGAGGAACTCTGCCATCAATAATGTGTGTTCTTGGGACTCCACCATTAATTGCTTCCATGCAACATTCAATTTTCGGAATCATTCCTGATGAAATAATGCCTGTTGCAATCAATGACGGAATTGCTGTCTTTTCAATGCGCTTAATTAGTGAAGAAGGGTCGTTAATATCTCTAAGAACGCCAGGAACATTTGTTAATTGAACAAACTTTTCTGCTTTTAAGGAAACTGCAATCTTTGCGGCTGCAGTATCAGCATTAATATTATATTTGGAATTATCGCCTGATTCTCCCAAGGCTACAGTTGAAATCACTGGAATAAAATTATTATCGATTAGCGTTTCAATTATCGCTGAATTGACTTGTGTTACTTCACCAACAAAGCCCAAATCATTTCCGTTCTTTTCAATTTTTTTTGCACGTAAAAGACCAGAATCAACGCCACTTAATCCGACAGCTTTTCCACCTTTTTGTAGTAGAATACTAACTATATC
>JAAZCS010000302.1 GCA_012513125.1 Treponema sp.
AAAAAATATATTGCTCTTCTTGATGGAAATATAAAAAAACATTGTGGTTATTCTGATAAAAAAAATGAAAGTGGAATTACAAAGCTAAAATTTAGACTTGATATCGATAATCGACCACATCAAATTTATGACGAAGAAAATGGAAAAGAAGGCATCACAGAATGGCGTATTTTAAATATAGAGAATTATAAAAATGCATTGACTGGCAAACGAAAAGTTGTTTCTAGAATGCAGTTTATACCAAAAACAGGGCGAACTCACCAGTTAAGATTATTAAGTAGCGACATTCATGGTTTTGGACTTCCGATTGTAGGAGATTCGTTATATGGAAATGTAGAGGATGGAGAAAGATTGATGCTTCATTCAAGCGAACTTTCATTTCCTCATCCTATTTCTAAAAAATTGATGGTTTTCACCTCGAATCCAACTTTTTAAAACACTTTCTACAAATTATTGAGCTTTTCTTTGGTAGCTTGCCTTAATTGCGTCTGCGAATAGCTTGTTCTGGTCATTTCTTTCCTCTACAGAGAACTGAGGTTTGCCGTCTGCTGGAGAAACTCTATAAATATGGAATGGATCTGTTGTATATGCAGGACTTTCTGGATTATTAATATACCAATCAAGAACAGAAATAAAGCAAAGTGTGTATTTTAATAAATTTGCGTTTGTGGCATTTGTCGTTGAAGTCTTATTTTGGGCTCCTAAAAGAACATCGATTCGTTTTGAAACTTCATTTTGAATATCAAAATGATAATGTTCCCATGGATTTGTAATCAGTTTGACTGAACCCTTTGTTTTTGCCACTGCATCACATTCATTAATAACAAGAGTTAGATATTTTCGTGCAAAATCAGTTCTGTGGAATAAAGGTTTGTATTTACTATTATCGACTGGGTGTTCAAGAATTAATTGTGTAAATTTGAAGTTTGGCAAATAGTGGTAAGTTGTTTGCCATAATAACGATGTGATTAACTTTTTTCCCAATTGAGTTTTGTCATAATCTGCTTGCGAGTATAAAGAATTAACTAAATCTTTTAGTGGTTCACAATAAAGCCTTTCAAATAAATCTTCTCTATATGCTGACCAATCGTCTAAAACGCTTGTAATTGAATCAGAACCCTGTTTTGCTGTTTCTGGAATGACGAAATTTATGTTTCGGCAACCTTGGAAACAATCTTCAATAATATGAAGTAATACCATGATTGTTTGAATAGGATTTTCTGCAGAAAGCATGTTGAAGCCATCTTCATATTTGTATAAAGGCTGAAAATAAGGGTAGAGGTCTGGATGTGAATCAAGGTTTGTAAATCCTGCTTGTGGAAAAAGCTGGTCTAGAAGTTTTAGCCCAGTTTGAACAGTTCCGTCTTTTATTCCTTTTTGAGGAGGTTGAACTGTCGATTTCTTTTCTTCTTTTGCTTGTTCTGTCTTTTTTTCGGGCAGAAGAAGATCAAATTTGTGAAGTTTTGTGAATTTTAAGATGTCAGCAATTTTTGCAGTGAAAAAAGCTGGATACGATTCAAATGAATCAGAACACATTCTCATAAGTAATGGATAAAGCTTTTTTACTATTTCCGTATCAATGTAAAGCCATTCTGTAATAGTCTGCTTTGCGTAACCAGATAATTTATCTTGAGGTGCATCAGGATAGTTTGCTTCATCCGCATAAATTTCCTTAACCAATTTTGGAATTTTATTATTTCCATAATAGTAAACTGTGATGATTGGAGTGTATATAGCTCTTACAATAGGAATTAAGTCGGCTGTAAGAAGTTGTTCGTTTGCTCGATATTGGATAAAGGCATATTCTTGTTTTATTCCTTGCATTGTCCACGAAGCAACCATTCTTAAAAATTTAAATTTAGCGTCATTTTTGTTTATAATTCGGGATTTGTAAGTTGCAGGTGCAATTTGTATTAATGTTTTGATGACTGTGATAAATGTTTCCATGTGTTCAATCATTAATTTTAATGAAGAATTATAAAAATCAGGATTCAATTTTTCAGTGCCATTTTTTTGCAAAGATCTAAGAAAATTAAAGAATCCTAGATTTGGTTTTATTCTATAGTCATTTGACATCATAAGCTTGTCTATCAATGTATTTGTTTTTTTTGAAATAAGAGGCAAATCTTCTTTATTTCTCTTTCTTTGCATTTGAGCCATTTCTGAGGTATTGTTAGACTCTGTTCCTGTTTGTTTTCTCACGATTCGTCCTGTGTTATTTGGATTTGTATTTGACGATGACTTGTTTGTTGTTCGTTCGTAATAAACTTCACCGCCTAATTTTTTAGCCATTGAAGCCGCTTCATTTTCGTCAATATTGCCAATATTTTTTCTTGTCTTTTCTAGAGTACCTGGTTCCCAATCTGCAATTTTATTGATTTCTTCTGCCATAATAATATCCTTTCTGTTTACATCCTAAGCATGTTTTTATAGATAATGCCAGGAAAGTTTTTCAGAGTAATTTTATCACCTTCTTTTGTTAAAAGAACGCCATCAAAAGTGCCATATATATCTTTATAAGATGTTCTTAGTGCAATAATATTTAAATTTCTTGAGTTACACGAAATTGGAGTAAAAGATAAATCAATCATGCTTTCTGTATCTTGAAGAATCCATTTTTTTTCAAGACCAAAAGGATGCGTCATGTATACAGATGGCAATATTGTCGGTTTTCCATCAACGAAAAGAACATTGTTGTTGTAATTATCAGGATTAGCTGCGTCTAAATTTGATGTCTGTATATGAAATGTGATTTTTGCACCGTTTGAAGTTCCTATTCCGTACGCTATTTTTTGCTTTGAATGAACTTTATAATAAGTCCTATTCAGTGTCATGAGTGCAAGGCCTTCTGAATTGCTGTTTGATTGTTCCTGATTTTGTGATTTTCTCTTAATTATGTTTATGTTTCCATTTATTGCCATTGTTGAAATCCATGTGGCTGAACATCTTGATGAAGATGGAGATGGATTTACAAACATTACATCGTTATGAAAATCGTCATTTGTTGGGGATGTAAAAAAGCCCTTTGCGTCGGGTCTTGCTGAATCGCCTTGTAAATTGAACGACAATGAATGATGTTTGTGATTTCTGCCCCATGAAATTTTTAGGTAGCGTGATTTTCTGTAGCTTACACATAGTCCTTTATCGGTTGTAGTAGGAACAAATCTCTTTCTTGCTGACATAATACAATGGTAGGAATT
>JAAZCS010000303.1 GCA_012513125.1 Treponema sp.
ATTTGAACCTGCGACATCCTGGTCCCAAACCAGACGCGCTACCAGCTGCGCTACATCCCGTAACGTGTTATAAATATATAATAAAATTACTTTTTAATCAAGTGATATAAATCACTTTTTTCATTATTTTACAAAATAATTGCTTCCGTTTCTATTTCTTCTCCATTAATTATTTTTTCACATAAAGTTTTAATTATTTTGATTCTAACTTTTTTTCCACTTAATAAATTCATATTTGAATCAATTATCTCACAATGAATAAAATTTTCACTTACAGCATGATATATAGTTTTATTTATCCCTGTTTTTAAATTTATTCTAGGATTTCGAATTGACTCTAAAATTGCATCAAGCTCTCTGTTTTCAAATTGTTGTATATATTCAATTTTATTTTGTATTGCTAATTCAGTAAGTTTTTCTGCTCTTTTTCTTGAAATTTCTTGAGGAACTTTATTTTTAAAATTTACAGCAGGAGTTCCCTCCCTTTCAGAAAATGGAAATATATGAATCCATGAAAACTTAACTTTTTTACAAAATTCATAAGTTTGATTAAAATCCTCATCAGTCTCACCGGGAAAACCTGTAATAATATCACATGCCAAAAAAACATCTTTTTTACATTTTGAAATTCTTTTACAAGCATTTAAAACATCATTTGACGAATAAGCTCTATTCATAGTTTTTAATATTTTGTCGCTTCCACTTTGAACTGAAATATGAAAATGTGGACATACTCTAGGATTAGTGATAATTGAACAAAAGTAATCATCTACAATTTCAGGATAAAGACTAGATATTCTGAAATGAATTTTTTGTGTATTTTTCAACATGAGATCTAATAACTGAGAAAATCCTATGGATAATCCATTATATTCACTTCTATACTGGGCTATATTTACAGTTGTAATTACAACTTCTTCGTAACCCTTTTGTTCCAATTCTTCAACACGTTTTAGCACAGTCTCACAATCAAGCGAAACACTTTTTCCACGTGCAATATGAATTGCACAATATGAACAATTAGAATTACATCCATCTTGTATTTTCAGAGAAGCTCTTGAATGATTTATAAAATTCGAAGTTGATAATTGAAATGAATTTTCAGGAAAACCAATTTTTGTTTGAATTTGTTTCGATAATTCCTTTAATTTTATTAAAACAGAATTTTTATCTGATAGGACATCATTATTCAATAGAATCAGAGGAATACTGCTAATTCTACTTTTTATTTGACCACCAAATACGACAACTCTTGAATCGATATTTTCAATTTCGTTTTTTTTCAGTTGTGCATAACAACCTGTGACAAGAACAATTGAATTTGTGAATTTTTTCAAAACCAGCCTAATTATTCTTCGAGCTTTTTGTTCCGCTTTTTGTGTCACAGTACATGTATTGATTATTGAAAGGCAAACTTTTTCATTTATTTCCGTTTTCGACGTAACAGAATCACAAGTTACTATGAAATTATTATCAATAAATGATTTTGCAATTGATTCACTTTCAATTTGATTTAGCCTACAACCAAGTGTTTCTATATGAATGATGTAATTATCACTATTGAAGTCTTGCACTTATTCTTTCTCTACCCCGAGAAGCATCAATCGATGATGTATTCAATTTCAAAGCCTCATCATATGCTTGTAAAGCTTCGTAATTATTCTCAGCCATTTCTCTTGCATAACCAAGTCTTATCCACCAAGCTTCAATTAAAGGTTCTTTTTTTACAGCGGCAGACAAAGATATATCAGCATGTTGATATCTAGCTTGTCTGATATAAATTTCACCCATAAAATAATATGCAGAACCTACTCTTGAACCGCTATCTGGAGCACTAGCTACATATTTTTGAAATTGTTCCATTGCTCCATTATTTTTACCCAAATAATATTTAGCTTCACCCAAAATTTCAATTAACCTTAAATCATATGGACTTATTGCTAAACCTTGTACTGCCCGCTGTTCTGCTTCTGCATATTGTTTATTTTTTACCAATGCCCAACACATAACAACATAAGATTCAACTCTGTTAGGATTATCTTTTAACTCTTCTTCGCAAACTTTTACTGATTCTCTGTAATTTCCATTATGATACAAAACCAAGGCATCTTGTCTTACAGAATTTTGTGAATAAATTGAAACAGTTAACAACAATAACAATATAAATAAAATTTTATTTTTCATTTTGCACCATTTGACACTTACCGGTAAAATTGCAACCTGGTTCTAAAACAACTTTTTGTGTAGTTATATCTCCATCCAAAGAACCTGTTGATGTAATAAACACAAGTTTTCTACTTACAACATTTCCAACAACTTTACCCTTGATTAACACTCTTTCAGCATTAATATTTGCATCCACCAAAGAATTAGTATCTATAACCAAATCGCTACTAGTATCTATTGTACCATTAATTCTTCCTCGAACCAAAAAAGGCTTAATCATCTTTATGTTACCAGAAAACGAAATATCATCCTCCATAACAGTATCAAATAATTCATCTTCCAAATCAAAAAAATCTGTATCTTTTACATCAAACATTTGTAATTTCCAATATTATTTTCCAATCCATTTGCCATTTTTATCAAAATAATTTTCATTTTGACTAAAAGGTGAATGTTTTTTATCTTTATCTGACAACAAAGGATTTACATCTTTTGCAACAGAAGCCCAATCAACATTAATTGTTTTATCATCCCAAGGAATTCCACATTCATCTTCTGGATGATAAAAATCTGTACACTTATACGCAAAAACAGCAGTTTGAGTTAAAACATAAAATCCATGAGCAAAACCTTCTGGAATATAAAACTGATTCTGTTTTTCTGAATCAAGAATAACTCCATAATATTTACTGAATGTCTTTGAATCTTTTCGTAAATCAACTGCAACATCGTAAACTTTTCCTTGCAAAGCTCTTACCAACTTTCCCTGAGGATGCTGTTTTTGAAAGTGTAAACCTCTAAGAACTCCAATTGTTGACATAGATTGATTATCTTGAACAAATTTCATTTTCAAACCTGCTTCAAAAAAATCTTTTTCACTATATGTTTCTAAAAAATATCCACGTGAATCGCCAAACAACTTCGGCTGAATTTCATAGAGACCTTCAAATACAAATCCATTTTTTTCACA
>JAAZCS010000304.1 GCA_012513125.1 Treponema sp.
CAAATGATTTGGTAAAAGATGGTAAAAAATCTTTTGACTGGAAATCATGGTGGCTTCCTTCTGAAAGTGAAGAAGCTAAAAATAAGGAAAAAGTTGAGCTGTTTCAATTTATCGGTAAAGACAATATTCCTTTTCATACTGTTATTTTTCCTTGTACTTTATTAGGTTCCCCACATGACTGGACAAAGTTGTATCATATGAGTTCTACAGAATATTTGAATTATGAGGATACTAAATTTTCTAAATCTAGAGGTGTTGGTGTTTTTGGTACTGACGCAATAGAAACTGGAATTCTTGCAGATGCATGGCGTTTTTACATATTCTATAACAGACCAGAAAAACAGGATTTTCAATTTATGTGGAAAGACTTTCAAGAAAAGATGAATTCTGAACTAATTGGAAATTTAGGAAACCTAGTTAACCGCACATTATTGTTTGTAAATAAATATTATAATGGAAACATTCCTGACGCCCCAGTAGATGAAGAATTATGGGCAGAAGTTAGACAGCGTGAGCAAAAAGTTACAGAAATGCTTGAATGGTCAGAATTAAAAGATGCATTCCATGAAATATTTGCTATTTCTGATATTTGCAATAAAAAATTCCAAATGGCAGAACCATGGAAAACAAGAACAACAGAACCTGAAAAGGCTGAATCCTTAATTCATAATCTTTGTTATGTTATAAAAGATTTGATGATAATGATGAATCCATATATGCCTCAATATACTCAAAAAGTAATGTCTTATTTTGGAAAATCAATTCAAGAGTCAAAAGTTGGTGTTGAAACAAAAAGTGGTTTAAATTGGTCTTCTCTTGGTGAAGTAAATGGTCTTTCTAATGTTGGAGCAACTGAAGTTTATTTTACTCCTATGGATAAAAAAACAATGGAAGCTTTTAAAGAAAAATTTAGTGGAAATCAAAATGATAGAAATGTTAAAAATGATTCTTCAAAAGACAAAAAAAAGTCAGAAAAGAAGAATGAAGAGATTTCTGTTTTAGCAATGAATGAACAACCAGCGTTCTTTTCCAAAAATATTAGATTGAAAGTAGCAAAAATTGTATCTATAGAAAGAAATCCTGATTCTGATAAATTATATGTTGAACATATGGATGATGGAAGTGGCATCGATAGAGTCATTCAAAGTGGACTTGTTCCTTATCTGAAAGAAGATGAATTACTCGGCAAAAATGTTATAATTGTTGATAATTTAAAAGAACGAAAAATGAGAGGAATAGCTAGTAAAGGAATGCTTCTCGCAGCTGATTATCAAAAAGATGGAAAAGATGCTGTTGAGGTTCTAACCGCACCTTGGGCTGAACCTGGAACTGAAGTTATTTTGGAAGGTGATACAGAAAATTTAGATAAGCCAGCTGAAATTGAAGCTTCAGAATTCTTTAAAATTGAAATAAACACTGTTAATAAAAATGTTGAAATTGGTGGAAAAAAGTTACTTGCGAAAAACAAAATAATCTCCACTGAATTTACTGTTAATGGCGGCATTCACTAAAATTATGTTTGATATAAAGATAAATGAAATAAACAATACATCAGTTCCAAATGAGGGAAGTTTTTTACAGACTCCATTTTGGGCTGAATTTAAATCTAATCACGGTTGGACTCACAAAAGATTTCTTATTGAAATAAAATATAACAATGAAGAAGAACAAAAGAGTGTAGTAAAACAAGATGAAGTTTCTGTGTTGAGTAGAAGTATTTGTAAAAATATATTTTCAATTGCATACATACCACTTTATCCTTCATTGTTGTTTCCTTGTAGTGATTGTGATTTTTCAACTGATACATCAGATAGTAATAACGAAATTGTTATAAAAGAAGAGCTTGTAACTCCAGAAACTCAATCTATTGAATTTGCAACTTTAATGCAAGAAATAGCATTAAAGTTGCAACCATTTTTAAATAAAAACACAATGTGTGTTAGATTTGATCCAAATGTTGATTTTGATAATCCCGAGGATAGAGATTTATTTAATTATGGATTGAAGTTAATTTCATTTGCAGACAGATTAAAACTGAAAAAAAATAATGTTGATATTCAACCTCCTGATTCAACACTAATTAATTTAACTTCTGATGAAGAGTCTATTTTGAATCTGATGAAGCCAAAATGGAGATATAACATTAAACTTGCTTCAAAAAAAGGTGTTAAAATCGAACGTATTCTTGGAAATAATATCAACTTGTCTACAAAATTAGACATATTTTATGATTTATATCAGACTACGGCAAAAAGAGATGGCATCTCAATTCATCAAAAGTCATATTATCGAGATTTACTTGAAAAATCGTCTAAAGAAATTGATGAAGGTAAAGATGTTCCTGTAATTAGCTTATATCTTGCAAGTAATGAAGATGATTATTTAGGAGCAATTATCACATTGTTTTCAAAAACTGAAAGTGTTTATTTGTATGGTTGTTCAAGTAATATTAAAAGAAATCTGATGCCAAATTTTTTACTTCAATGGACAGCGATGAGAGATGCTAAACTTTATGGAAGTAAATATTATGATATGTACGGTATGCCTCCTACTGATGATGAAAATCATCCTATGCACGGATTGTATCTGTTTAAAACAGGTTTTGGTGGAAAAAACATACATAGGTGTGGTACATATGATGTTCAGCTAAATTTTGTAAGTTCATTGTTCAATTTAGCTGAAACATTGAGAGCTTTTTGGCATAAAAAAATCTTAAAAATAATAAGAGGAAGATAAATGGATGATAAGGAATATTATTCATTAATGAATAAAAATATTTCTGCCAAACTATTGGAAGATCTTCTAAAAACTAAAAAAAATAAGAAAGCATCAGAATCAAAAGTGAAAGAATGGCAACGTGAACAAGTGCGTGAAGATACTGAAATGCTCGAAGAAAAAAAGAATTTCTTCAATGAAAGTGAAGACTGATTCAGTGTAATAAACATAGTGTTGAAGAAGCTATTCGTATAGTTGTTGTTGGAACGGACACGGGCGGGATACGCGAGCTATAAGAGTCTCAATAATGAGGTGAAGGAGAATGAAATACAAAATATAGTTATTCTTAATGAGGCAAATAATAAAAAAAATATAGGAAGAGTAAATACTATTATGTTTGGGATTATAACTTTGGTAACAATATTAAGAAGCTTGGCACATATTTTCTTGCCAGATGGAGGTGCAAATTCAATAGCAACCATAATAAGATTTGCAGGTAGTCCAGATCCAAATGCAGTTATATATTTCGTTTTTTCTTTATGGGGTTTGTCACAGCTATTGATGGGAGTTTTTTATATTTTGGTATTAGCTAAATATCGAAACCTAATACCACTAATGTGAGTTTTTATATTAATAGAATATTCGGGGAGGATATTCATTGGAAGAATATTAAAACCACTTGGGGAAGAATATTTCGTTGGTACGGCTCCTGGAGAAATTGGTAATTATATAATAGTACCTCTTGCACTAATTATGATTATCTATTCAATATACAGAATTAAAGACAAAAAAAACGCCTAACAACCGCTTCAATTGACGGCTCGCAAGTTAAAAAAATGTTGAGTGGACTGCTTGATGGCACTTTCAAAAGAAAATTAAAAAACTTAAATACACTTTTTTATTTCAGAAACAACTGCTTTTGCTAAAAGTGGAGGAACTGCATTCCCAACTTGAGTATATTGTGGAATTTCTGTTCTTCTTAAAAGTCCACCAGTTGTTCGTTTTCCTAAAAACTCAAAAGAATCATCAAAAGATTGACATCTTGCCATTTCACGAACACTAAATGTTCTTGCTTCCCAAGGACTTATATAATCATCAGCAATACTTAAAATTGTTGCAGATGGTTGTAATGCATTCCATCTTTGACGAATATTTTTCTTCGTTAAAAGAACATCAATTTCATCGTCAGAAACATTTCCGTTTTTAAAAGATTTAATTATTTCCTTCTTAGATTTATTTAGTTTTTCAGTACATAAAGCTAACAAAGCAGGTTTATCAGAAATATCTATACCTTCAGTTTTTACACGTTTTCTAAGATTTGAACCAGATTCACCTTGCTTAAAAAGACTAAATCTCTCAGATACAATTTCTGTTACATTTGGTAATTCTGTACAAGTAAGTTTGTCACCAACAGGAATGGGTTTCCCATTAATATTTGGAGTTCTTCCTTTTTTACATTCTTTTTGGTATTTACTTTCTTTAATTTCATTGCGAATAGAAGTGTCAGTTATTAAATCACTTATTGCATCCTGCAATGTAAGTTGAGAATTAGAAGTAATAGGAGTTGGATATTTAGGTTTTTTTTCTCCGTCTCTGAAACCAATAAAAATAGCTCTATTCCGTCTTTGGGGAACACCAAAATCAACAGCATTTAAAATTTTTGGTTCGAGCGTTTGATAACCTATTTCCTTTAATTCATTTCTCAAAATATTTGGTGTAATACTACCATCTTCATAATGAATTCCTGTAATACCAACATATCCAATAAATTGCATGTCCATGAAACCTTCAACATTTTCAAGAACAATATAACGAGGTCGAATTTCATTAATAATACGAACGTATTCACCAAAAAGCATATTTCTTGGGTCGTCTTTTTTTCTTCTTCCTGCTCGTGAGAAACCTTGACAGCTTGGACCACCAATAATTAAATCTATATCTTTAGGACATTTGCGTTCGCCATTATTGAACCATTCAAGAGATTTTATTGCATTCCAAATATAATCTCCTTTTAAATTTCTTATATCACTTCTTTCAAACCATGTGTTATAACCTTGGTGAAGTCCAAGTTGTTCATGTCTGTGGCGATAAGTTACTTCAACCATATCACTAATGTCAGAGCTAAAAAGTATGTCAAATCCGGCTTGTATTAAACCTTCAGAGCAACCACCTGCTCCACAAAATAAATCTATTGCATACGCCATTTCATTCCTCATTTATACTGTAATTTATCATACTTTTTTCTATAAGTCCAGGACTTTTTACAAATCATAATTTTTTTCTTCACCGAGTAAATCATGAATATTCTGAGGAAGAATTTTAAATAAAAGCCCATGGTCTCTATAACTTCCATCAGGTTTGATATGTGCAGCTAAATCGGCTGTAATTTCTCCATTATCTACTAGAAGTGCAAGAAGTAAAGCATTTGGATTTTTTGTGTGTACAACTTTATCATATCTAAAATATTCCCATTGTTCCCTAATTTCAGAAGCTGCCTTTACCCAAAAAGTTTCAGGGTGTTTTGTTAAAAGTGTTTTTCGTAATACATCAAAATCCCATGATGAAACTAAATTCGGTGTTGGTTCTGCATTATCTACTAAATTAAGCTTGTCATCGTCATAAGCAACAATAAATTTCAAACCATAAGCATTATATTTTTTTGTTGAAAGAGTTTCATAGATTTGTTTTCTAGACTCCGTTTGACCTCTTGTAATTTGAACTTTTCCATATTTATCTAGAATTTCAGAATACGTTAAACCAGAATCTTGAACTTTTGTAAAAAGAGTTGAGCGTGTTACGTTTTTAGTTTTTCCATTTTTAGAAATTCGAGTAGCTTTTAATTCAATTCCCTTGTAATCAGGTGATTTGGAATTATTCCTTTGTATTCCAAGAGCGTTTTCAAGAGTATCACCAACTCCAGGATCTCCTGCTGTGATAGATGGAATAAAACCTCGTCTATGAATTTCATGAAGTTTTTCCAGTAGTTCTTCATATGGAGAGATGTATTCATTTAAAGAATACGTTAAGTAAGTAAAAACGTGACCTTTATCAAATAAAGATTTTTGGATTTCTTTATCAGAAAGATTAATTACATAAAGGGCTTTATCTAGAATTAGAATTGCAAGAAGATTACAAGGTTTACAATAAGTCTTTAAATTAGAAAACCAAATTCTAGGGTCGCCATGTTTTGTAACTGGTCGATATAAAGAAGCTGTTGTATTTGTAACATTATCTTTCGTTACAAAATGACTTTCAATAATAACTTTGTATTCCGGTCCTTGACCTTGTTTTTCGTATTCATGAACTTTTGCAAATTTTAATAACTCTCGAAGAGGTTTTGTTGCATCCATAATAGCTTTCTCATATCCATTTGGTGTTGGAACGAGGAAAGCAACGCTTGTATTAGTTTCTGTAAAATAAGGAATAAATGTATTTATTTGAGTATCGACATTGAAAGCATAGAAATATCTCCAACATTAAGGTATTATATTAAAACAATATCAGAAATATGAAAAATATTTAACCATTGAAGACAAAGAAAACGTCTAACAACTGCTTCAACCTGACATTTGCTTTGTAATGATCTAAGCTCATACAGAGGAAGAACTGTTGTAAAACAGTGACTTTCACACAAAAGCAAGTTAAAATAAAACTAGAGAAATATATGAATAATTTACTAAATGAAGCTGTAACAAAAGCATTTATGCAACTTGTCAAGGACGTTGACAAACAGTCTGTACAACATTGGAATGAATCAGTATTTCGGTATATTCTTACAAAGGAACTAGGAATGCAACATTGCTATGCAGAATGGAAACGAATTGACCTTATTTTTGATTCTGATTCTGATAAAAGTATAGGAATTGAGTTGAAATTTTACCGAGCTGTTTCAACTGAGAATTCAAAAATGATTACTCAAGGATTGAAGGGGTCTGCTGGGAAGAAAAATACAGAAGAGTTTATCAATTCTTGGAATAAACTTTTTGAACTTCAAGCGAGCAACTCTCCAATAGCTAAAGCATGGGGCAAACCGTTTTCAAAGCTTTATGTAGTACTTGTCACGATTGATGATAGTTCGTCAAAACATAAGAAATTTGCTGACAGCTATTTCAACAATTTTTCCATGAAACCAATTTTAAAAGAAGAAGAAAAGAAAGACAACCTTGAAATCAAAGTCGGAATATTTGAGGTGACGAAAAGTATTGAACTTTCCGATTTTTCAGTACAATAGAATTTCACAGGAAAATCCCTTGAATACATGTTTTACGACAGTAAATCGGTGGCCAAGAGATGAAAATAATAATAAATAGTATAAAATTGTTTTAGTTTCTCTTATCTTCTATTCTTTTTGTTTTCTTTTCACTTCTTGGAAGTTCTCCAATTCCAACAACTTTTACTATTGGAGTTAAATTAGTTTTTGATTTAAATTTACATGCTAATGTATTTGCAGTTTCAGTTTTATCAACACCAGACTCTACTTCCGTAAAAAGTGTCATTTGATCTTTACCTTCAATATGTTCTACAACTGCTCTATATTCACTTGAAGTTCCTGGAACTAATTTGATTATTTCTTCTATGGTGCTTGGGAAAATAATATTTCCTTTTACTTTTATCATATCATCACTTCTTCCCATTATTGGAGAAATACGAGGATAACTTGATCCGCAAGAACATTCACCTGTTACAAAAGATGCTAAATCATGTGTTCTGAATCTAAATAAAGGTGCTCCTTCTTTTACAAGAGTTGTAAGACAAATTTCACCAATTTCGCCATCTTTTACTTTTTCACCAGTTTCAGGATTAAGAATTTCACAATAAACAAAATCATCAAATAAATGGATTCCACTTTCATTTGCACAATTAATACCAATTCCAGGTCCATAACATTCTGTTAAACCGTAAATATCATAAAGTTCAATTCCAAGTATGCTCTTAATTCTATTACGCATTTTTTCACCCCAGCGTTCAGAACCAATAACTCCTTTCTTTAGATAAATCTTATCTTTAAGACCTCTTTTTTCAATTTCTTCTGCTAAAAGTAGTGCATATGAAGAAGTGGCACATAAAACTGTTGACTTGCAATCAATCATCATTTGAATCTGCTTATCAGTATTTCCAGGTCCCATAGGAATAGCCATAGCACCTAATTTTTCAGCTCCAAGTTGAAAACCAATTCCGGCAGTCCATAGTCCATATCCGGGGGTAATATGAATTCTATCTTTATTTGTAATTCCAGCTAGCTGATAGCAACGTGCAAACATTGTCGACCAATCATCAACATCTTTTTGAGTGTATGGGATGATAACAGGAGTTCCTGTTGTTCCAGAAGAAGAGTGGATTCTTACAATTTTTTCTTCTTCAACTGTTGCTAAACCAAGAGGATATTGTTCCCTTAACTCTTGTTTTGAACTAAATGGAAGTTTTTCAAAATCTGATTGAGTTTTTATATCTTCGGGATTTATATTCTTAAATTTATTAGTGTAAAATGGATTTCCAAACTGTTTAACTCTTTTTATTTGATTTCGTACTAATTCAAGTTGTTTTTCACTGATATCCATATTATGCCTCTGTAAATTCTTTTTTTTTGTTACTGTTAATAGTAATATCGAGTATAAAAACTGTCAATAGAAACATTCTAGAAAAAATTTAAAAAATAATTTAGAGCTTTAATATTTAATTGAAGATATTCTTTCTTTATTAATTTCTGCATAGCTTTTTCAATTTCTTCTTTTTCAAATAGACCAAATTTACAAGAAACACTTAAAAGAAGAATATTTATGCACTTTGAACTGCCAATTTCATTACATGCTGTTGAAGTATCAACGACTTCAATATGACCAATATTTATATTTCGTAAATAATCAATTAAATCATTTTCAACAAAACTCTTTCCGCTTAAACTGGCAGAAACTGGTTGAATTATCTGTTTATTAACAATTACAACTCCACCTTTTTTCAAATAATCAATATTTCTAACAGCCTCTGAAATCTCAAATGCAATAATTACGTCTGCTTGATGAAGAGGAATTAATGGTGATAATGGAGCCTCGTTTTCGTTTCCAAAACGTATATGGCTTACGACAGAACCACCTCTTTGTGCCATTCCTATTGTTTCAGCCGAAAATACTTTATATCCTTTCATTAGTGCGGTTTGAGATAAAATCTTGGAAGCTAAAACTGTTCCCTGTCCGCCGATTCCACAAATTAATATATTCATAATATTTCCTTTTTTAGCTTATTGCATTGAATGAACAGACTTGAGTACATAAAGAACAGCCTGTACAAAGTGATGAATCGATTTCAACTTTTTTAGTTGTCTTGTTGATGAACAAAGCAGGACAGCCCAATTCGCGAATACATTTTTGACAACCAGTACATTTATCACTAGATATTGTCTTTGATTCCTTTTTTGTGTAACCAAGTTTTGTGGCTATTGAAATACAAGGAGATTTGAAAATCACCGCACTTACACCATCAACTAAAACTGCACGTTTTACAGCCTCAACTGATTCATTTAGATTCATTGAATCAACTTTTTCTACACTCTTAACACCAATTGCTAAAAGTATTTTTTCAATGCTGATTTTTTCAACTATATCGCCCATCATTGTAATTCCGGTTCCTGGGTGAGGTTGATGCCCAGTCATGGCTGTAGTTGAATTATCTAAAATGCAAATTGTAATTTTTGCATTATTATAAACGGCGTTTACAACTCCTGTAATTCCAGATGCAAAAAATGTTGAATCTCCAATAAATGAAAAACATTTTCTATCAGATTCATTGTGATAAAATCCTTGAGCCATTGTAATATCAGCTCCCATGCATAAACATGTATCACACATATCAAGAGGTTTTGCATTACCCAATGTGTAACAACCAATATCACCACAATAAACAGTTTTTTCTTTTTTCATTGCCATTTTTACAGCATAGAATGACGCACGGTGAGGACAGCCAGCACATAAAACTGGAGGTCTTATTGGTAATTCTGGCAACACATTATTTGAATCATTTTTTGTTTCAATCTGAAGAAATTTACAAACAACAGATTTTACATAATCAACTGAATTTTCGCCTGCACATGAAATAGTTTTATCTAATTTCCCTTTTATTTGAGCTTTAATGTTTTTCTTTCCACATAAAACTAACAGTTTTTCTTCAATTAATGGATCCAATTCTTCAATTACTAAAATATCTTCTTTTTTTACAATAATTTTTTCCAAGAAAGAAGAAGGAAAAGGATATGGGGTTCCAATTTTTATTAGTGTAAGATTATTAATGTTTTGATTATCTGGATTTTCTTTTTTAATAATCGAAAGGGCTTCTTTTAAATAAGTCCAACTTATACCACTTGAAACAATTGCCTTTGGAAAATCATTATCATTTTCACTACTATTTAATGAACTTGACGAAAAGTAATCAGGTAAAATATTTTCATTTCTGTCAAAAATTCTTTTATGATTTAAATACGAACTACGAGGAAAAATTACCCATCTAGAAGAATCTTTTTCAAAAACGCCTTTATTTCTTTGAATTGACAAATCTGGTAATTCAAAACTCTCATAAGCATGACAAACTCTAGTAGTTGGCCTAAGAATTACTGGTGTATTGAATTTTTCAGATAGAATAAAAGCTTCTTGAATCATTTCGAATGCTTCTTTTGGAGTTGAAGGATCTAAAACTTGAATTTTGGAATATTGGCCAAAAGTTCTTGTATCTTGTTCTTTTTGACTCGATATAGGACCTGGATCATCTGCACTAACAATAACCATGCCACCTTTTACACCTACATATGAAAGGCACATCACAGGATCACTTGCAACATTTAATCCAACTTGCTTCATAGTTACAAGAGTTCTACTTCCAGAAAAAGATGCACCAGCTGCAACTTCAATAGCAACTTTTTCATTAACTGACCATTCAACATAAGTTTTTTTTTCGTTATTGTATTTTGCAATATATTCTATAATTTCAGAAGATGGGGTTCCAGGATAGCCTGAAACTAAATTTACGCCAGCTTTTAATGCTCCTAAAGCAATTGCCTGATTTCCCATTATCATTTGTCTATTCATTTCTAAACCTTTATCTCAAAAATTTGTATTATTATACTAATTCTATCTACAAAATGAAACTATATTAAATATTTTCCAATAGAGATTTTGCCTGATTCATAAAGTTTGAATTAATAACTGTTGGAAATGCTAAATTAAATTCTTCAAGCAAAATAGATAATTCTGATAAGCTTTTTGTTTTTCCTAAAATAATCTCTGTATATCCGATTTCTCTTTCACTTTTAGCTTCTTTATTGAGCACATTTTGCACAAACAAAACTGATTCATATTTTGAAATTCTTTCTATTTTCTGTTGTGAAAGTGGAATGCTTTTAAAATTAATTATATAACCGTCGCTTTTTTTATTAATATTAAAAAGATTATTCATATTTGAATTAAATAGAGTTTCATAAGTATAAGTCATTCCTGATAATCTTGAGTTTATTTCAATAAAATACCATTTATCTTTTGAAAAAATTAAATCAACTTGAGCTACTCCACAAAATTTTAATTCTAATGCAAGTCGATTTAATTCTTTTTTTAATTCAACTATTTTATACTTTTCATCATTTATAGGTCCAATTTTTATGCTTTGTTTTGGACTTGTTATTCCATATTTATTGATTGAAAAAATAAAAGGATCCATAATTTTATATTGCAATTTAGGAATTTGAAAAAAATCGCAATCATAACTTCCATAAAGTTCAACTCCAAAATGTTTTCCACTTATGTATTCTTCAATAATTTTATCAGAATTATTCTTTTTAAGCGAAAGATAATGAATTACTTGTTTTTTACTAACGGCAAATTCCATTCCATATGAACTGAGACCATATAAATCTTTTATAATGAGAGGATAATTCATTTTGTCTAATTTTTGATGAATTAATTCTTTATATACATTTTTACCAATTTCTGGATGCGGTTTGTCAATATTGTAAAGAATACTGTTTATGTAGATACTTTTAGGCGTAAGAAAATTATTTTTTACAAGAAAATCATTTGTTTTATTTTTATCAAAGCATATATCAGAAGTTTCAAGAGGATGACAAACTGTTTTGATGCCATTTTCTTTTAGTTTTTCGCCAATCAAAGAATCGTTAATCGAAATCCAATCAAATGGTTTTGTCCATGAAGAAAAAGCAATCGCCATATTTGGTTTATATGACAAAATCTTATTCACTATTAAATCGGTATCTACTGCATCAATAATATCATATATAATGTTTTTTGCTTTCAGAAGATTTCCATTTTCATCAATATCAAGAACAAAATTGGCAGGCTTTACTGCAACAATAATTATTTCTTCGTTAATATCATTAGAAAATTTTTCTAAAATTTCTTTTCTAAGAGGAATCGTTGTAAACTCATATGCGTAATTATCAAATGTTGATGTATTTGTGCTATATAAAACTAAACTCATATTTGTACTATATTATAAAAAACTATATAATTGAAAAATGGATATAAAAACACTTCAATTTTATACAGAAATTAAAAAGGATTATGAATTCACATATAAAAATAAAAAATATGATTTATCATATAAAAAAGATAACAATGGTAAAGATTTAATTTTATTTGGATTACAATATCAACAACAGATTTTTCATTCTTTTAATGAATTGATAAATAATGCTAAAATAGAAAATTCATTTTTTAGAGAAGTTATAAAGGTCTTGTAAAAAGAAAATGCATATTATAC
>JAAZCS010000305.1 GCA_012513125.1 Treponema sp.
AAACGGAGAAGGAAAAACCACGTTCATCAAATTGCTTTGCAGGCTTTACGACGTTTCAAGCGGTGAAATATTAGTGAATGGAAGAAATATAAAAGATTTTTCGTTTTCAGAATATGCAAAACTATTTTCTGTTGTGTTCCAAGATTTTAAATTATTTGCTTTTGAAATCAAAGAAAACATTACAATGGACGATATCGATGCAGATATTGATGATATTTACAAAGAAGTCGGATTATTCAATAAATTAAATTCATTACCAAATAAAGATAAAACAATTATGTTTAAAGCTTTTGACAAAAATGGAATTGAATTATCTGGTGGTGAACAGCAAAAACTTGCAATTGCACGAGCTTTATACAAAGACGCTCCAATAATCATTCTTGATGAACCAACAGCAGCCCTCGATCCAATTGCTGAATATGAAATTTATAAGCAATTCGATTCACTCACTGGTGGAAAAACTGCAATTTATATTTCACATAGACTTTCATCTTGCCAGTTCTGCGATAAAATTGCGTTGTTCAGTGAAGGAAAAGTTTTGGAATATGGTACACACAGCGAACTTCTTCAAAAACAAAACGGATTATATGCAAAGATGTTTGAAGCTCAAGCCCAATATTATAAATGATAATTGTAGAACAGAGGCTTATTTATAAGCAGAAAACTTAAATCTATGGACAATAACATAGCGTAAGTTTATTATATTCAGATTATGAAATCCAATGAAATTGAACTTACACAAGGACCTTTGGCAAAAAACATACTTAGATTCAGTATTCCGCTTGTTCTTTCAAACTTGCTTCAAGTTCTCTTTAACATTTCAGATATTGTTGTTGTCGGAAGATTTGCAGGCTCTTTAGCACTTGGTTCTGTAGGTTCAACATCTCAGTTGCTTTTTGCTTTTACCGGACTTCTTATGGGAATCGGAAACGGAATAAACGTTATTGCAGCATATTACATTGGTTCAAAAAAGCAAAAAGATTTAGACGATTCAGTTCATACTTCTTTGATTTTCTGCTTAATTTCAGGGTTCGCTCTTATGTTCTTTGGACTTTTGATTTCAAAAAACATTTTAATATTAATTAAAACAAAAGAAATTCTTTTAGATGGTGCAATTACTTATTTTCGAATTTACATGTTTGCTCTTCCAGGACTTGCTTTATTCAACTACGGAAACGCCATTCTAAATGCCACTGGTGATACAAAACGCCCTTTTATATATCTAAGCATAGCCGGAATTATCAATATTATTCTGAATATTTTTTTCGTAGCAGTTCTAAAAATGGATTGCGACGGAGTGGCACTAGCAACAGTTATTTCACAATATATATCAGCCTTTTTAGTAATGAATGTTTTAATAAAAGGAATAAATGGAATCAAACTTCATAAATCAAACATGAAAGTAAACTCCATAATGCTAAAACAAATAATTAAAATTGGAATTCCATCTGGATTACAGAATGTTGTATTTTCATTTGCAAATACTTTTGTTCAAGTTGGTGTAAATTCTTTCGATGAAGTTATGGTATCAGGAACAGCAGTATGTTCAAACCTTGATAATCTTGTATATACAGTTATGAATGCTTTTTATATTGCATGTGCCAGTTTTATTGGTCAAAATTTTGGCGCACAACAAAAAGAACGTGTAAAAAAAACTTATCTTTTATGCACGTTTTTCTCTTTTTCAATAGCATTATTTATTGGCATTTTATATTTAATCTTTGGTGACTTTTTATTAGGTCTCTTTACAAAAGAACAAAATGTAATAAATGCTGGAATGGAACGTCTTCGCATTCTTTCCCTTTCATTTTGTGTATCAGCTTTTATGGACAACACAATTGCTGCAAACAGAGGACTTGGAAAATCATTCATCCCTTCAATTATCGTAATTATTGGTTCATGTGTTTTCCGCGTTATTTGGGTCTTAACTATTTTTGCATATTATCAAACTATTGCTTCACTTTTTTTGCTATACGTTTTTTCATGGTCTATAACAGCTATTGCAGAAATAATTTATTTTATTATCACATTCAACAAAATGTGCAAAACATCGATGATAAATAATTAGCATTAAATTATCATTTCAATCTATGTGTCTAAAATATTAGAAGTTCCTACTCAAGGATTTGTTTTAATTCGCTTGTTATTACAACATTTTCATCTGAAACAGAACGAATCTGTGTTAAGTTCGTTTTTAATTCATCATTACAATTTTGCTGTTCTTTTGAGGCTTGTAAAACTGAATTTGTTATTTCTGTTAAAACTGAAAGTGAATTATTTAAGTTTTCACCACTGCTTTTCTGTGCCGCTGTTTGTTCAGAAATATTATGAACAGTTTCAACTAAATCTGTAATTACAGAGCTAATTCTATTACTTTTTTGCAACTGATATTCAATAACAGAAAAAATCTCATTCATTTCCTCTTGAGTTTTAGCATTTTCAAAAATAACTTTTTTTAAGCGAGTAGAAACTAACGCTTCCTGATTTTGAATGTTCTCAATCTTTGAAATCATTGTAGACAAAATATCACTTATTTTATTTGTGTTTTTACTAGATTCAGATGCCAAAGATCTAATTTCAGTGGCAACAACGCTAAATCCTTTGCCAGCATTTCCTGAACGAGCTGCTTCAATTGCTGCATTTATTGAAAGAACATTTGTTTGATTAGATATTTCACTGATAGAATTTACAATTGTATAAATATTTTTTGAATAATTTGCAAGATCATCAACTAAACTCGCTGATTCAGTAACATCTTTATCTGCTTCTGTACAAACATTTGTAAGTGTATTGATAGTCTGAGATGATTTTTTAATCAGTTCATCAGTCTTATTGATTCCCTCTGTCAATCCATTTATATCTTTTACAGTTGTATCAACAAGAGATTCATGTTTACTTACCATTTGTGACATATTATCTATTGCATTAAATATCTTTGAAACATTTTCCTTATTCTGTTGAACTTGTTCATATTGAGACTGAATATTCGTATGAACTTGATTTACGTTATTAAAATACTGAGTCATTAATGCAGATACAGATTCTATACTATTATCAAGACTACTTCCTGAATTACTAATTTGTTCTGAAACACCTTTCACTCGAGACAAAATCTTTATTTGCTTACTTTGATTTTCTTTTAGTTCTTTGGCAAATAAAACACATTTTGCATTTGTGATTGCAAGTTCCTGTGACAAACTATAAAAAGTACCAATAATTAAAGCCATAAAACCCGGCCCTTGGAGCAAAATAAAAGGAGTTATATTTAGCATAAAGTAATACATATCGTAAGCAGAAAAAACTACTGCCACTAAAATACCAATTCCGACCCCGATGTATCGAATTCCTTTATATTTTCGTGATTTTATTACACCATAAACTCCATATCCTAATACAAAGAAAGGATATGAAAGCATTAATGAATGCCATGTATCTAGTGACGCTGTATTTCTTTGGAAAAAATATCCCAAAATAAAAATTATACCTACACAATCAATAGTTATTAAAAAAGCACGTTTTGGTTTTAAGTCAAAGAATTTTACAAAAAAGTGAAACAAAGACATAACAGCACCAGGGAACATTGAATACAATAAAGCCTTAAGAAGTAAATATTTTACTGATGAATCAAAAACAGTAACATTTAACATATATCCGGCAAATAATAATGAACTTAATGCCAAATAAATAAAATCTTTTTTACCTTTGTAATTCAAAAACATGAAAAAAGAATATAATGAAACAAATAGAAGAAGAATTGATGCAAATCTTTGAATTTGAATATCTAAAAAACTATATTTTCGCAATAAATTGTCATACGTTACTTTATCTGTAATATCAAGAAGCCTTAGTTTATACGAGCCTGTATCATTCCATAATTCCAAGCGA
>JAAZCS010000306.1 GCA_012513125.1 Treponema sp.
AAAAATATCTTTTGAACGTATTGTCGTGGCAATCGATGAAGAGCATTTATTGGATATTTTGGATAATCCTAATAAAGAAAAATATGCCAAGCAAGTATTATTGCTAGTAGAAATTGATGAGTATGTATATGTTGTTCCTTGTATAATTGAAAATGACGTATACTTTATGAAAACTATATTTCCTAGTAGGAAATATACAGAACAATATCTTCCCGGAAAAAGAAGAAATAAATGAAAGAAGAAAAAGATTTAATGAAATCAATCGATAACAATGAATGGAAATCTGTTGTAAATTTGGAAGAGATGAAAAATCAATTAAAAACTGCTGCAAAAAAAACACTCTTAAAAGACCAAAGAATGAATATCAGAATTGCAAAACGTGATTTAGAGGGATTAAAAACGAGGGCATTAGAAGAAGGTCTTCCATATCAAACACTTGTTTCCAGTATACTACACAAATATGTAACTGGAAAATTGAGAGAAAAGGAAGTATAAAAAATACGTATAACAACGGTTTCAACCGCGACAACGCTATGTCACACTTTTTGCATCTTCGCGCTTGAGGCGCGGCAAAAAGTGCGCCAATTAACGCATTCCAGGTTAAACTAATGTTAGGCAGACGCTCCGCGCGGGGAAAAAAGAATAATCTAAACTTTGTAAATTTGGGATTTTAGTGTTTATTAACACGCGGTTTGGGAAATTCTATCGCAGGTTAAATTTACGTTCCCATGAGTTTACCAAGTATTTTAGCTGTTGTTTGATTTAAGCTGTACTGTACTATTTCGCCTTCGGTGAGGAAGCTTATTCTCTCATGTTGTAAGTTTTAATATTATTGTAACAAAGATTATCAACCTTATTTTTTTTCTACGGCTGAACTGTTGCTTCGCAACGCATTAAATGTTGGTATTATACGGCTGTGTAAGAATTGGATTTTTTGATTATTTAATGAAGCTGTTTGAAAAACGGCGAAGTCGTCGCCGCCTTATAATAATAAGTTGTTTTAGTTTTTATTATTGTCTATTCGGTTAAGAAAATTTGTCTACATATTTATACATAATAAGAAACTTTATCAAATTATTATATTGATTGGAATAGTAAGTTTTTGTATGGTAACTTTTTATGAGAATAGAAACATAACACTTAAAACATCAAAAACGATTTGAAAATACTATTAAAGAAAAATACGAAAATAATGAATTCTACAAGAAGAAAAAAAATAACAATGTATCAAAATAAAGAATTTAGGATTACTGAAAAAAAGAAGAAAAGCATAATTTTTGACAATTTGAGACAATAATATTGTATAATACAAAAAAGAAGAGAAGAGGTGCCTAACGCAGTTTTCAACTTGATAACGCTATGTCACACTTTTTGCAATTCGCGCTTGAGGCGCGGCAAAAAGTGCGCCAATTAACGCGTTACAAGTTAAAACAATGTTCGGCGGACGCTTCGCGCCGAGGAAAAAAAGAATGAAATACTATCATATTGATGCATTTACACAAGAAAGTTTTAAAGGCAATTCAGCTGGTGTTGTTATTTGTGATGGCACAGATATTGAAGATACATTAAAACAATCATTAGCAAGTGAGTTTAAACATTCTGAGACTGCGTTCGTTTATATTAATCAAAGTACAATTACTCTTAGGTGGTTTACACCAATAAGGGAAGTAGATCTTTGTGGCCATGCAACTATTGCTGCAGCCTATGCTTTGTGGGATACTGGGATTGTCCACAAAATTGATAAAATAAAGTTCGCTACAAAATCTGGTATTCTTACTGCATCAAATTTTAATGATAAAATTGAGCTAGATTTTCCACAATTATTTGTTACTGCTTGTGAATCTAATGAATTATTAAATAAAAGTCTAAATATTGAACCTTTGTATACTGGAAAAAATGATAAAAGGTTTTTGCTTGAGATTGAAAGTGCTGAAGATCTACGAAAACTACAACCTGATTTTGATTTACTAAATAAAGTAGAACTTGGCGCATTTATTGTCACATGTAAATCAGATCGTCCTGGATATGATTTCTTGTCAAGATTTTTTGCTCCTTATGTTGGAATCAATGAAGATCCTGTTACAGGTTCAGCTCATTGTTATTTAGCTCCTTATTGGGCAAATAAATTACAAAAGAAAGTCTTGGTAGGTTTTCAAGAATCAAAACTAACTGTAATAATTGAATGTGAAGTAATAAATAATGATAGGGTAAAATTAAGAGGAAATGCAAAAAAATTGTTTTCAACTGAAATAAAAATATAAAAGCGCCGAACAACTGGTTCAACCTGACATTGCTATTGTCATGAAAATTGCTATCTGGCTACGCCAGGCAATTTTCACGCCAATGTACGCAATGCAGGTTAACCAAATGTTAGAAAGACGCTCCGCGCGGGAGAGAGCAATAAGAGAACTATCTAAAATTTATAAACTTAAAACTTTTTTTAATTCTAATGTCATACATTACATATGAATAAGCAATTCAAAAAAATATTGACAATAGTACTAAATAGTGGTACTATAATATAGTGAATACTAAGAATAAGAAAACAATTGAAAATATTTACAAACGGCCTATACCAAATAACATTTTGTGGGCAGATATTGAGAATTTATTTGTAGCATTAGGAGCCGAGATATCAAAAGGTGCTGGTTCACGTATTCGGGTTAAAC
>JAAZCS010000023.1 GCA_012513125.1 Treponema sp.
TTAAAGAAGTTGCTCTTTATCCAAACTAGTTTGATACTCAACAAATTTCGTAGTTACTTTAGCAATATCAGAAATTAATAACATTTGTGGAATTTCGCAATCTATCTTTATGTTACCAAAATCTTCAAAACATTTTTGTGTAATTGATGAATCCAACTCGCCATTTTCTACCATTTTTTCTATTATTTGAAACACTTCATCCATAGAAAAACGCTCTTTATAGCTTCTACTATCCGCCAATGCACTTAAAATATCAGAAACAGTCAGAATTCTATCTGATAATGAGAAATCTTTTTCTGTTAATCCCAAAGGATAGCCAGAACCGTTTAACTTTTCATGATGATGGCACGCAATCTTACAAATATCATCATCAACGATTTTTTCAAGGATTTTTTTTGTATAATCAACATGGGTTTTCATAATTTCCATATCGGCAGAATTCAATTTATTTGGTGATTCAAGAATATTCACAGGAATTGCAACTTTTCCTACATCATGCAATAAAGCACTTATAAAAAGTTTGTTAATTTCTCCTTCATCCAGCCCAAAACGAAGTCCTATTGAATAAGAATAACAGGCAGTATTAATTGTGTGCGTTACTGTTGATGTGCTTTTAAAGTCCAAAACATACACTAAAAGCTTCAACAACTTTAATGTATCCTTTGCATCCAATGTAATTCTAGAAACAAAATCATCAATTTCTTTCAAATAATCATCAGAAGCAAATACAGACTGAAAATCAATTTTGGAATCAAGTTCAGAAAAAAGCTTCACATAGGACGGGTTTAATTTGATTGATGTAATCTTTGTTAAATTTTTTGGGATTTTGCCATTTTTATTATAAAAATCACTTACAAGTGATGCTATTTGAACAATAGATGTGTATTCAATTTGAGGAATCACTGACATGAGTTTTTTGTTATAATCTTGATTGAAATAAACCATAGAAACAGAATCTTCTGAAACTGGTGTCATATAATTTAGGAAATATCTGGCAAAAATGTAGTTTTGTTCTGATTCATCTTTTGAAAAATAATTAAAATTTGTATCATTGGCATTAAAGCGAAAAAATCCGACACTATGAAACAAGGCAATTAAGAGCAAATTCACGATTGAAAATCTTTTGTCAAAACCGCTCTCTTTTGCAAGAAGCAATGAAAAATACACAGTCTTATCACAATGAGAGGCTAAATCTTTATTAATATACGCAAGCATCCTATGAATTATCTGTAGACATTTGCCTGCGGATAAAACTGTAGTTGGAAGAACTCTTTTTTGAGTTAATTCGAATTTTTTCTCCATCGTAAAAAATCTATAACCTTTGATATAAAATTACTTTGCTAGAAAGTTCATCTATGCTTTTGGAATCAATTTTTCCAAGACATAATCTTTTTGACGCCAATTCTTATCTACTTTTACTTGCAAATCAAGCTCAATTTTCTGCATATAAATAGAATTCAGTTTTTTCAAGGCCGCAGTTCTAATTTCTTTGATTTTTGAAGCCCCTTTTCCAATAACTATGCCTTTTTGACTTTCTCTTTCTATACACAAGAAAGCTCTAATCCAAATTTTTTTGCCTTCATTGCGTTTTTCAACATCAGCCACTTCAACATAAACCGCGTGCGGAATTTCCTGTTCAAGACGATTTATTGCCTCGCCCCTGATTACTTCTGCAATTCTAAATGTTAAATCCTGATCTGTATAAACTTCATCTGGATACATTGGAGGCGCAACTGGTGAAATATCATACAAACCTTTTAAAACTTCATTAATTCCAATATCTTTTTCTGCAGAAATTTCAAAAATTCTATCTTGAGACACTTGAGGAAGTTTTTCTGAAATAAATTTTCTGACATTTTTTGTATTTACATCTGGCAAATCTATTTTATTTATT
The DNA here is from genome assembly GCA_012513125.1 of Treponema sp. Taxonomy (GTDB): domain Bacteria; phylum Spirochaetota; class Spirochaetia; order Treponematales; family Treponemataceae; genus Treponema_D. The sequence continues at coordinate 1,895 of JAAZCS010000023.1, forward strand.
GCAATTACAATTCTTTCCTGAAATTTTTCTATCAATTCAGAAGTATGAAGTTCTTCCTCTCCGGGATTTCTTGAAGCGTCAATTATATATAAAATACAATCTGTATCTTCTATTTGAGCCTGTGTTACATTTTTTAGTTTTAGATTTAATTTTTTATCTGAATCATGATATCCGGGAGTATCTATAAAAACCAATTGTCCAAAAGATGTATTCACTATTCCTTTTATTGCATTTCTTGTAGTTTGAGGAATTGGCGAAACGATTGAAACAGGTTCCTGACAAGCAGTATTTAAAAAAGTTGATTTACCACACGAAGGGCGACCAATTATTGACACTATAGCTGTTTTCAATTCATCTTGATTTTCATTATTCACTTTGTTTTCATTCATTCAATTAAATATATACGTTTTAAGAAAATTATTAAAGTAATAAATAATTAATTATTGAAGTAACAAAAATTAAAAAATAAATAATTAATCAGTATTAAATTTCTTTAAAGTCTGTTAAAATTGATAATATGCAAACGACATCGGAATTTGAACAGATTGATATCGATTCTTTTTTTGATACAAACGAACAACAAAATGAAGAATCTTCTAAGAGAGTAGAAATCTTTACAGAACGGCAAAGTTCACTATTGAATAAATTTCTTCCAATCGTACAAGAAAGAAACAAAGAAAAAGCAGAGATATTTTTAAATAGAATAGTTGATTTGGAATTTCTTTCTAACGCAGTTGCAAGATTTCCATCCCTTTTGGAACGCCATGAATTAGCAGGCGGAACAAGAACTCCTACTTCCCTTATTGACTCATTATTAGCCCATCAAGGCCAAAGAGATTCAACATTACACTTACCGTCAAAGGCAGTTCTAGGAAAAGGTCTATTAGTGGCAAAAACTCATACATTTTCAAGCATTTCAAAATATGCACACTATCTTGGAGATTGCGAAGATTATTACAAAGCATTTGAATCAGAAACTGTTTTATCTATGTTCTCACTCCTTGTTGAAGATGTTTACCTAAATTTAATACAAGACACAACACTACCAATAGCATATAGAAAAGAATGGGCATTATCTTTGCTTCTTTTATGGGAACACTGGAATGACCAAACTATAGAAACGGCGGCTCCTGTTCTTCAAGATGTATGGACTGCCAGAAGAAAATTGGCACCTGCTTTTGGAACAATGATGGGAACAAGTGAATTGTTATTGATTTCCATGCACATGGATGACCAATGGATTTCATTTATTAAGCAAAAACTTGGCGATAGCGGTGTTTCACAAGCAATGGAAGAATTCTTATTTGGAATCTCCTATGAACAAATAAAAACACTCAGAACTATTCTTAAAACAAAAGGAATTGCCGCCATTGGGCGAGATGAAGTGTCAAAATTTCTTGGGGAACACGTTAAAGCGGATGCCGGTTTGGACTATCGTGATTTTTATTCTATGTATACCGTCAGAAGAGATAACGCAAGATCCAGAGCGAGACTGAATATAGAAGGCCCACACAAAACCCTTGAGGATTATTTTATTCAATTTATTACAGAACAAAACAAGGAGAAGCAAAACAATGACTCATTCGCAAAACCAAACTGATTTATCAGATGACACAAACTCCCCCTCAAAATCAATAAAGAATAAAAAAGTTCCATATCATTTTGGTGAAAAATTAAGAAAGGTCCGTGAAAACAAAGGATATACATTAAAAGTTGTTGCTCAAAAAGCTGGCGTATCAGAAAGCCTTGTCTCTCAAATAGAAAGAAATCATGTTTCACCTGCAATCGACACACTTTTAGCCTTAGCAGACGTTCTAGACATCAATCTGGAATTTCTTTTTGAAGAATACCGAAAAAACAGACCTGTTCAAATTGTTAGAGCTTTAGAAAGGCTTTCAATGAATGAAGAAGATGTTGTTTATGAAGAACTTTCAAAACCAGATAGCTCCGACAAAGCAAATTCTTTTGAATCATATATAATAAAAATTCCAGTAAACTCGCACACTCATCGCGGTTCTTATGGACATCTTGGCAGAGAATTAGGATTTATTCTAAGCGGAAAAGCAAAACTTCTATACGAAAACAACGAGTATACATTAACTCAAGGCGACAGCGTTTCTTTTTCAGCTGGAGTTCCACACATACTTGAAAATATTGGAGATGAAGTGTTAGAAGCATTTTGGTTAGTCACTCCAGCCCAACGTTTCACAAATCAATAAAAACAATATTGATTAATTTTACATTTTATGATAGCCTAAATTCACTTATTCGGAACCCCGTTTAGAGGGAGGTGATTTTAAATGGCAACAATCAATGTTGATGATACAGAAAATCTTGAAAAAGCAATTAAACGTTTCAAGAGAATGGTTGAAAAAGAAGGTATTATCCGTGAATACAAAAAACGTGAATACTACGAAAAACCATCTACAATTCTTAATCGCAAGAATAAGACTCTTCAGCGCAAAATGATGAAGAAAACAAGAAAAACACATGATACAAAATCTGCTTACTAGTTTGCAGAAACAAATGTGAAAAACCCGATTTTTTTTAGAATCGGGTTTTTATTTTTTAAATATACTTTAGAAATTATTGCAACATTATTTTCATTTATGTATAATTATTTAATTATAATTTTATTTATATGTATAAATATTCAATTTTAGTAGTTTTTATGCATATAAGTAACCTTTTTTTACCAATGGAGGCTTACAATGAGAACAGATATGACCGACTCTTTTATTTTAAAGAAACTTGCGGAAATGGCAAATAACAATGACCCCATAAACCCTGATTTATATACAAAATATGATGTAAAACGAGGATTAAGAAACGCAAACGGAACCGGCGTTCTCGTTGGATTAACAAGAATTGGTGATGTAGTTGGCTACGAAATGAAAGATGGTGAAAAAATCGCCATTCCAGGAAAACTAATTTACCGTGGCTACAATGTTGAAGATTTGATTAATGACGCAGAAATCAACAATCAATTTGGATATGAACAATGTGCCTACCTTTTATTATTTGGAGAACTTCCAAACAAGAATCAATTATCTGCATTCTCTGATTTTCTTGGTGAATGTCGTGTTCTTCCTCCAAACTTCACAGAAGACATGATTATGAAAGCCCCTTCTAACGATATTATGAACAAAATCGCTCGTGGTGTTCTTGCAAGCTATTCTTATGACAAAAACCCAGAAGATCGATCTGTTGAAAATATTATCAGACAATGTATTGAATTAATTGCAAGATTTTCAACATTGGCTGCCTATGGCTATCAAGCAAAAAGACGTTATTATGACGATAAAAGTATGTTTATTCATAATCCAAAACCAGAACTATCAACAGCAGAAAATTTCTTGAGACTTATACGTTCAGACAAAACATACACCAAACTTGAAGCAGAACTTCTTGACCTTGCATTGATTTTACACGCCGAACACGGAGGAGGAAACAATTCTTCATTAACTGTTCACGTTGTTTCGTCAGCCGATACAGATACTTATTCAGCTATTGCTGCCGCAGTTGGTTCTCTAAAAGGACGAAGACACGGAGGTGCAAATATTTGTGTCGTTGAAATGATGGATGATATTAAAAGCAATGTAAAAGATTGGAGCAACGAAAACGAAATCACTCAATACCTAACTAAAATTGCAAAAAAAGAAGCTTTCGACCATTCAGGATTAATTTACGGAATGGGTCACGCTGTATACACAATTAGCGATCCTCGTGAGATTCTATTAAAAAAGAAAGCAAAAGAATTGGCACAAGAAAAGGGATTGCTAAATGAATATCAACTTTACGACATAATTGAAAAAGTTGCACCAAATATCATCGCAAACGTTCATAATTCAACAAAGAATATTTGTGCTAACGTCGACTTTTATTCAGGATTTGTTTATTCAATGCTAAATATTCCAAGAGAATTATATACTCCAATTTTTGCCATCTCTCGCGTAGCCGGTTGGTCTGCACACATAATAGAAGAAGCTGTATCTGGCGGAAGAATTTACCGTCCTGCTTATAAAAATATCTCAGAAGAGCGACCTTTCATTCCTCTTATGGAACGAAAATAAATTACATGGAAAGAATCGATAAATTACTTTCACATGAAGGTTTTGGCTCCAGAAAAGATATACGAAAATTACTCAGAAACACAGTTGTTCTATTGAATGACAAGCAGATTTTTGACTGTTCAATCAATATTAATCCAGAAACAGATATTCTAAACGTTGATGGAAAGATAGTTGATTTGCATCAAAATATCTACCTGATGATGAACAAAATAAAAAATACAGTTTCTTCAAATAAAGATGGCGACCACCAAACTGTTTTTGACTATTTAGATGACAATTTGCGCACTCCTTACTTTCAAGATAAACTTCATTTAATTGGAAGACTTGATATTGATACAGAAGGATTACTTCTTTTTACGACTGATGGACTTCTTACACACAAATTGATTTCTCCCAAAAATAATATTTCAAAGACTTATTTTGTTGTTTTAAAAGAAAAAGAGTCTGATGAACATAAAAAACAAATAGAGGACGCGTTTTCTAAGGGAATTCACATTCCTTCAGAAGATAATGACGCAGAAGCCGATTGTAAGCCTGCCAAAATTAAATGGGCATCCCAAAATGAATGCATTGAAAACTGCAAAAATACTTCATGGAAGAGCGACACATTTGCTGCAGCCGCATTCTTATCAATAACAGAAGGCAAATATCATCAAGTAAAACGAATGTTTAGAGCCATTGGCAATGAAGTAATTTATTTAAAAAGAATAAAAGAAGGAAATCTAACTTTAGATAAAAACCTAAAACCTGGTGAATACAAATATATTGATAATCTACCAGATTTGCTTGATTTATAAACAGTGATAATTTACAATAAATTTTCTCATACGATTTATTTTTTTTGGAGATAAAAATGACAGATATTGAAATAGCACAAAGCAATAAAATGATTCCTATTACAGAAGTTGCAGCAAAACTAAATATACCAGAGGATAAAATTGAACAATATGGCTCGTACAAAGCGAAAATTTCAATGGATGAATTAAGATGCCTTCAAGATAAAGCAAAGAAAAATTCAGGCAAACTGATTCTTGTTACAGCATTAACACCAACTGCAGCAGGCGAAGGAAAATCAACAGTTTCAATTGGTCTAAACGATGGACTTTGCAAGATTGGAAAGAAATCAGTTGTTGCACTTAGAGAACCTTCACTCGGCCCTTGTTTTGGAATTAAAGGCGGTGCTTGCGGTGGTGGATTTGCACAAATAGTTCCAATGGAAGACATCAATCTTCATTTTACAGGTGATTTACACGCTATTTCTATTGCTAACAATCTTATTTCAGCTTTAATAGACAATCACATTCAACAAGGAAATGAACTAAACATTGATCCAAGAACTATTACATGGAAAAGATGTGTCGATTTAATTGACCGTTCCCTCAGAAATATAATTATTGGACTTGGCGGACGAATGCAAGGTGTTCCACGCGAAGATCATTTTACAATCGCAGTTGCTTCTGAAATTATGGCAATTATTTGCTTATCACGAACAATTAAAGAACTCAAAGAAAAAATTGACAATATTGTTATCGCACAAAATTACAACAAAGAACCAGTAAAATTCAAGGCACTTAATTGTACTGGAGCCGTAGCTGTTTTATTAAAAGACGCAATCAGACCAAATTTAGTTCAAACACTAGAAAAAAATCCTGCATTTGTTCACGGTGGTCCTTTTGCAAACATAGCTCACGGATGCAATAGTATTAACGCAACTTTATGTGCTCTTGCAACAGGTGAATATGTCGTAACAGAAGCAGGCTTCGCAGCCGATTTAGGTGCCGAAAAGTTCCTTGATATAAAATGCAGACTTGCAGAATTAAAACCAAATGCTGTTGTAATAGTAGCGACAATACGAGCACTCAAAATGCATGGCGGAGTCGACAAGAAAAATCTTTCTGAAGAAAATAGCGACGCAATAAAAGCAGGATTTGAAAACCTAAGAACACATATTCAAAATATTAAAAAATTCGGATTACCTTGCGTTGTTGCAATCAATAAATTTATTACTGATACTAACAATGAAATCAATCTCGTAAAAGACTTGTGCAAAGAAGAAAATACACAAGCAGTATTAAGCGAAGGCTGGGAAAAAGGCGGAGAAGGAACAAAAGATTTAGCAAAAGCAGTTGTAAACATTATTGAAACTGAAAAATCTGAATATCATCCACTTTACAATCTTGATTTGCCTTTTGAAGAAAAAATCAGAACAATTGCAACTCAAATATACAGAGCTTCCGTCATCGAAATCGAGAAATCCGCTTTGAAAAAGTTGCATGATTTTGAACAACAGGGATACAAGAATCTTCCTGTTTGCATAGCTAAAACACAAAATTCAATTTCACATGATCCAAAGCTCACTGGTTCACCAAAAGGATACACATTCCCTATTAAAGATGTGCAATTATATGCTGGTGCAGGATTTGTTGTTGCTCTTGCCGGAGACATTATGACAATGCCAGGACTTCCAAAGATTCCTGCCGCTGTTAATATCGATGTCGACGATGATGGAAAAGTGTCTGGTTTATTTTAGGAATAAAACATTTATAGCATTGATAAAAACTCTTTTTTTATATAAACTATAAATTCACCTGAGTCATTAGCTCATTTGGATAGAGCATTCGCCTCCTAAGCGAAAGGTGGTGCGTTCGAATCGCATATGACTCAATTTTTTTTAAAATTCGTAATAAACGCCAGCTTTTGCAAAACCGGCAAATCCATCTTTTTTAGAATCAACTTTTTCAGCAGCACTGTTATAGTGACATAAGTACATTTTTGCTTTTATATTTTGTGGCAAAGTTTTTAATTGAGAATATGAAGCATGAACGTTTTCTGCAGTTCCACTAACATCACAGTCATGAAAAATATATTCAATATTATAATTATCTAAAATCCAATCTAGTTGCATTTTGTTAAATTGTGTATCAGAAGTAAATAAAATTCTATCATCTATTATCATTCCGATTGAATATAAGGATTTTTGAAAATATTTTCCATTGGTAATTATATGTTTTGTTCTGAATAATTTTAAATCAATTCCGCCAACACTTGTTGCATACATTTCAAAAGGTTTTTTACGTAGCAAAGCTGGTTCAATTTGATTAAAATAATCATCAAAATAATTTATTCCGCCTTCGTTAAGCTCTAATCCGCCACGTAAAGTTTTATTCCAAATCTTATTTTTGAATTCATTTGTAATATAACAATTTAACTTTTGTTTTTTCAAATAACGTCCAATTAAAGCTAACTCTTCAAGACAACCAACATGATCGGCATGTGCATGTGTTATTAAAATATTATTAATGTCGCAAATATCGGTATTATATGACTTTTCCATTGCATAAGAAAAAAGAGTTCCACAATCTACCAAAAGGTGGGCTTCGCCTTTTATTAAAAGAAGATTTGTTTGATAATTATTTTTTGAAAAAGCACTCCCCACTCCGATGAAAAACATCTGAAGATTTCCTGAATTGCTTAAATTAATAGTTTTATCAAATTGTCTTATAGTCATACTTAATTATACCCTTTTTTATTTGTTTTCGCGATATATATTTTACAAACCTATTTATTGTGCATTAAATTTGGTAATTTGTACACATCTTCAACACCGTCTACTAAAATTGCACTCATTCCTAGTAACAATGGCAAACTAATGTCCATATCGTACCTGTCGCCAACCGAAACACAGCGTGAAGGAACAGTATCAAGTAATTCACACGCTTTCAAAAAAGGTTCTTTTGCCGGTTTTGATTTATAACAAGTATCAAGTCCAATTATATTATTAAAAAAAGACGAAATTTCTAACGCTTCAAGTGTTTTTCTCGCTGGCAGAATAGGATTATTTGTAACACATATCAATTTGTAATTTTTCTCAAGTATTTTTAGAATTTCAATCAATTTTTCATCTTTATGCAAAAATATTTTTGGTTCTAAAAGTGATTTTCGCCACTCAATGCTTTTTTCAATAGGAATTCCAAAGAAAGTTAATAAATTACCAAGACTGATTTTTTGATTATTATGTTCTTTTGCCCAGTCAATTCTAAAATCTGCAACTTTTTTTCTTGCTTCTTCAACTGAACAATTTCTTTCTTTGGCAAATTCTCTAATCTGGCAGTCTATCTGTTCAAAAGCATATTCTTTATTTGTATATAAAGTTGAATCAATATCAAAAATTATTGAATCAACATCGTTTTCTAACTTATAAATCTTCATCATATTTTACAGCTTGGATAATACACTTTTCTTGTTTGAACTATTTCATCCGCTGCCTTTTTTATATTATCGAAAAGTCCCATTCCAGTTAATGCACAACAAACATTGCCAACAAGTTCAGCGTCTTCACAATTTTTAACTACAATTTTTACACCAAGAGTATCAGCTCTTTTTTGAATCCAAGCGCTATTTTTCGCTTGCCCACCAGTTATTACTATTTCAGAAGGCTCATTTATTCCATTTTTATGCAAAATCGATTTTAGAGTTTGATAAGAAGAATTTATATCATTAAGAATAGCTTGTAATATTTCAAATCCTTCTTGAATTTCACCGCTACATGAATCATCATATAATTTCTGATACGAAATAGTTGAGTTTTTGCTACTTTCAACCATTTGTTTTAATTTCAAAAACTTTAAATGGAGAGTATCTATATGCCTGCAGAAGATAGTAAAAAATTGAATATCGTTCTTGGTGTTACCGGCGGTATTTCTGCCTATAAAAGTGCTGAATTAGTTCGATTAATGAAA
>JAAZCS010000307.1 GCA_012513125.1 Treponema sp.
ATATTAAAGCTACAGCGGCAACAGAATCTAAAACTTCATGTTTACCAGGCACAGATAACTCTGCATTACCTAAACAAGATATATTGAAAGATTGTTTTTCATTTTCCAACTTTAATTCTGATATTCTATAATCCCCAAAAGCTGTAAATCCATATGGAATTAGATTTATATCATCTCGGTGTTTTTTCAGTTCATTTACAGTGTCTACACAACCTTTATCATCTATGCAATAAATCAAATCACCATTTTTTGGAAGTTTGCATATATAATCAACAAAAGCATCGCGAATATCTTCATAATGAGGATAATAATCTTGATGATCACTTTCTACACTTGTTAAGATAATTTTTTGTGGGCAAAATGACATAAAATGTCGTTGATATTCACAAGTTTCTGCCACAAAATAAGAATTCTTTTTGCTAGCTGATTCTGCAAAATTTTTACTTGTATAAGTGCATTTGCCACCAAAGGAATTTATTACAGAACCGGCAAGAACTTGAGAAGGCAAATCCAATTCACTTAATATTGTACCAGCTAGTCCTGTTGTACTTGTTTTTCCATGAACACCGCAGACTCCACATGAATACGCCAAATTGCTATACTGACCTAAAGCTTCTGAATATAGTAAACACGGAATTTTCAGTTCTACGGCTTTAATTAACTCTGGATTTTTATCTATTTTGTAAGCTGACGAATAAACTACATATTGAATATCTTTTGTAATGTTATCTTCAGAAAAAACAGTTGGTATTATCTTTAACTGTGAAAGAATTTCATCTGTATAAAATTTTTCACTAACATCACTACCCGTAATGATTGACCCATTGTGATAAAAAATCTCAACGAGAGCTGCCATTCCAGTTCCCTTAATACCGACAAAATGAATATGAACTCCTGAAAGATTTTCAGGTAACTTTTTATTTTCCATTCAATCATATTATCACAAATTGAATTGTAATAAAAGATATTGTATTTATTTTATACTAATTGATTATAAATCTGATCTGCAAGTCCAAAGCCTGCATTTTTTGTAAGAGCTGTAGAATATTCATCCCAGAGCATATCTTCATAAGTATTTTGTGCAAAATCATTTTCTTTACTTTTCATAATTGTTTTTCTCATAGAAGAAAGCATTTGCTTAACAAAATAATTTTCTAATTCCATAGCTTTTTCATATAATTTACTTGTTTTATCAATTGTTTTATTTTGAACATGTGAATTTGCTTGATTTGCTGCAGCTCCAACTGGTTTTGCAGTTTTATCACTTTCAGAAGTATAGAATCCATCAAATCCAGATGTATAATCACCATTAATTTTTCCATCTTTTAATATTTGAGATGAAGATAATGTTGAAACACCTGAAGTTGACGATTCGATTGTATTTTTATTTTGAATATAATCCAATAATTCACTGAATTTTGCACCATCTTTATTCATATTTGAAATATCAGACTGAAATGCAATATTATTATTTGAATTTAAACTGTTGTTTATTGAACTTATATTCATATTAATTACCTATTTTATCTTTTTAGATTTACTGCTGTACTAAGCATATTATCGGAAGTTTGAACAGCTTTACTACTAAATTCGTAAGCTCTTTGTGCAACAATCATTTGAACCATTTCATTTACAACCGAAACATTCGACATTTCCAAGAACTTATGTCTTGTATCACCAAATCCCTCATATCCAGGTCTTCCAGCTATAGCTTCACCACTTGCATTTGTTACAGAAAAAAGATTATCTCCATCTGCTTGCAAACCAACTGCATTAGGAAACCTATACAGTTCAATCTGACCAACTTCTATTGGATCGTTTCCACCATTAACTTTTACAGAAACGACACCACTTTGTGTTACGTTCAAAGTTGAAACATCATATCCTTCTGGAAGAACGATTTCTGGCATCAACCTTAAACCGTTAGATGTAACCATTTGTCCATTAGAGTCTACTTTAAAAGAACCATCCCTTGTATAAGCATAACTTCCATCATATTGCTGAACTCTAAAAAATCCTTCACCTACGATAGCCACATCTGTATCAACTCCAGTATTTTGCAATGAACCTTGATTCATTATCCGTTGTGTAGCACCAACTTTTACACCGGCACCTTGCTGAATTCCAACAGGAGTAACAGTATCTTCTGTTGCAGGAGTTCCAGCTAATTTTAAATTCTGATAAATTAAATCTTCAAATTCTACACGCTGTTGTTTGTAACCTGTTGTATTAACATTTGAAAGGTTATTTGAAATTGCATCTATATTTGCTTGCTGCCCATTCATTCCTGTAGCAGCTGTCCATAAACTTCTTACCATATTTTCCTCTTACTATCCAATACTATTTCAATACCGCAACTTTTGACCAAAGTGTTCCCATCATGGAATCTTCAGATGTTATTGTTTTTTGATTTGCTTCATAAGCCCTATTTACTTCAATCATCTGAACCATTTCGTTTACTACATTTACATTTGATGTTTCAGTGTAACCTTGCATAAAAACAGGTCTTTCTTTTCCTTCAGCGATGTAAGGTTGACCAGAAATATCATTTGCTGTATACATGCTTTCGCCGACCTTTTGCAAATATCTCTCATTATCAAATCTTACAACTTTAAATCTATCAATTTCAGACATATCATCTTGTGAGTAAATAATACCATCTTCATTAACTATGAACTTGTCGTTTTCAACCCTAATATAACCATTTTCACCTAAAACAGGATATCCATCTTTTGTTTCTAAGATTCCTTCTTTTCCAATATGAAAATTACCATTTCTTGTATATTTTTCACCATTTGGAGTTTGAATTGAATAAAAACCTTTTCCGCTAAAAGCAACATCAGTTTTGGTATTTGTTATTTTGAAAGAACCTTGTGAAAAATCAATATAGTTCTCATTTGTTTCTACACCCAAACCGAGCTTTCCTATTATTGGAGCTGCGTCAGAAGAACCAACTGTTGTTTTATATACTCCGTCCGCATTTGTACGACGAAGTAATAATTCTGGAAAAGATTTACTTACTGTGATTTCCTTTTTATATCCCGCAGTATCAACATTAGCAAGATTATTTGAAATTGCATCAAGCCTATTCTGCTGGGCATTCATTCCACTAGCACCTGTATACCATCCACGTATCATTTGTTTACCTCATTATAATTATCGGATTTTGAAAAAAAATATTAATGATTCTAATACAAATTCTTCGTGTTTTAGATATATATTTTACAGGGAATTAATTTGCAAATTAAATAGTTCAGTCATATAATCAAAACAGTAAAAAATTAATAGGAGAATTATTTATGACAACTACTGAAGAACCTAGAGTATTAGCAATTATCCTTGGAGGAGGAAAAGGCACAAGACTTTATCCACTAACAAAAGAACGTTCAAAACCAGCTGTTTCCTTTGGAGGAAAATATAGAATTGTTGATATTCCAATATCAAATTGTATAAACTCTGGATACAGAAGAATTTATTTATTAACACAATTCAATTCAGCTTCATTGCACCTCCACATAACAAATTCATATAACTTTGATAGATTTTCACATGGATTCGTAGAAATTTTAGCTGCAGAACAAACTCTAGAACACAGCGGTTGGTATGAAGGAACAGCTGATGCTGTAAGAAAGAATTTTATTCACTTTAAGACTCAAAAACCGACACATTATATCATTCTTTCTGGTGATCAACTTTACAGAATGGATCTAAAGAATTTCATGAATGAACATATCAATTCTGGAGCGGAAGTTACAATTGCAACAACAGCTGTAAACAGAAAAGACGCTTCTGGTTTTGGAATTATGAAAATTGATTCAGAAAACAGAGTAAAAGAATTCATGGAAAAACCAAAAATGGACATGAATATTGATGATTGGAAAATTCCTAAAGAAACTAGAGGAAATCTTCCAGAAGATAAAGAATATTTAGCTTCAATGGGTATTTATATTTTCAACGCTGATACCATGGAAAAAGTATTAGGTGGAGAAAATGAAAAATATACAGATTTTGGAAAAGAAATTCTTCCGCTAACTATTGGAAAATTAAAAATTAATTCATACATATTTGATGGATACTGGGAAGATATTGGAACAATTAAAAGCTTCTACGATGCAAATATTGAACTTACATCAGCACAGCCTAGATTCAATATATTTGATGAAGAATCACCAATTTATACACACATGCGTAATCTTCCACCATCAAAGGTTAATAAGGCAGATATTGATTCAAGCTTAACTTCTGAAGGATGTGTAATAACAAATTGTAAATTAAGAAATTCATTAATCGGTGTTCGCTCAATAATCAATGAAGGTTCTGAGTTTGACGGCGTTATCATGATGGGTGCAGACTATTACGATACTGAGCAAGAGAAGAAACAATCAACTGATAAGAATATTCCACATACAGGTATTGGCAAGAATTGTAAAATTGCAAAAGCAATTATTGATAAAAATGCACGTATCGGAGATAATTGCCAAATTGGAATAAGTGGTAAAACTTATGAAGATGGTGATCATGGTGTGTTCTACAG